>NZ_JBSFTP010000011.1:0-146327 GCF_053591315.1 Streptomyces sp. NPDC003042 | reverse complement strand
ATACGACGGGTCGAGAAAAGCTCGAACATGGGAATTCTCCATTCGGAATCAAAAGGGTTTACAACCGCCCCGCGGAAACAGGCCGGGAACAATTCGTCGGCCTCGGATTCTCCGGAAGTTCCCCGGTGAGGACCTGCTTCAAATAAACCCTGAGAGAGAACACCCGTCACGCCACTCGAATACGTGGCTTGACGTCGAAAACCGATCTTGGTAAAAGGCTGCCGCCGTTGCCGGTGCAAGCCGTGCGGCATCCGGCGCAACCCTCCGGCGGCCACGTCTCCACCGGCCGCGACCAGCTCGGTCGGTACCGTTGCCGTCCGCCACGGATCTGTACCTGCGCGGAGTCGACCGCGTGGGAGCTGTCGCCGCGGTGAGCGGGGCGCCCCGGGGTCAGACGGCTGTGCGCCGGAGCGTGGTGCTGGGGGTCAGTCGAAGTCGAAGGTGGCGACGACGGGGGCGTGATCGGACTCGGGGAATTTGCTGTCGGTGGCGAAGGCGAGGGAGTCGTCGTGGAGGATCTCGCTGTGGATCTCTGAGCCGCGGTAGTGGGCCAGGAGATCGCGGGTAACGAGCATGCGGTCGATCATCTGGCCGCGGCCGCCGCCGCTCCGCGTTTCGCCTCGTACTGCGCCCGGAGCGCCGCGTCCCACCTGTGGCGTGGCGCCACCGATGATTCGCTCGAACCGGCGATACGACCACATCTGAGCTCGATCATGCTGTCGCCGACGACTTGAAACCGACGAGTTCGTCGAATCTTGGAGGACCCCGCCCGGGAACCGGCGGCAAACCTCCGTCCTCATCAGGCTGAGCGGGGCGCGTGCGTTCGCTCGGCAGAAACGGCCTAGCCGCCCGGCCATCGTGGCAAACGGCGGCCGGAGGGGTCGGCGCATGCGTCCGGTGAGTGCCCGGGCAACCCGCCCGCCCGCCCGCCCGCGCGTGCCGCCGGGGACCGCCCACCTCCACCGTGGGGATTTCGCGATGTGGACCTCGTCCCAGCGGTGAGGCCCTCAGCGGCCGGGACATCGGCGATGCGCGTGCGATCATCCTGCACCTGCCCCAGGAACTGGTCCCGCTCTGCCACGTGACAGGCTCAGCGAGCTCTTCGCCCGCGGGCTGTCGGCCCGGTCCGGGCATGGGTAGGGTCCTGGCGCGCTACCTGGAGTCCGTGGCGGAGGAAGCGGCGACCCTGGACGATGGCGCGGGGGCCCGGCTCGGCGCCACCAGTCTCGACCTGGCCAGCGGTTTCCTCGCCGAGCAGGTAGGAGTCCAAGAGCGGCTGCCGCCGGAAACGCGACAGCAGGTCCTCCTGGCCGCCATGGACACCTTCATCGAGGACGACCTCGCTGAACCGCACCTCACCCCCGAGGCCGTCGCGGCCCGCCACAACGTCTCGGTGAGGCATCTGCACCAGCTCTTCCGCAACCGGCCGGAGACCGTCTCGGCCGGGATCCGGCACCGGCGGCTGGAGCGGTGCCACCAAGATCTCGCGCCGCCGCACTTGAGCGCCGTGCCCGTGTACGCCATCGGCGCGCGCTGGGGCCTGACGAGCGCCGCCGGGTTCAGCCGATCCCTGGGCCACGTACGCAATGGCTCCCGGGGAACACAGGAGCCTCGCGTTGAGCGCCCGCGATCCGGGCACAGCGTCCGGGCGACCCTCGTCATGACCCTCGTCATGACGTGCCACGGGATCCCAGGTGCGCGAGGCAGCGACACGTGCCCCCGCAGCCCCCGCCGTGCACGTGATGACAAGAAGCACAGCGCTGTACGCCAACGACAGGGCCCCCTCCGCTGCCTGAGCCGGCCTCCCCGGCGACCGCCACGTACTGGTCTGCCTTCACAGCTCAGTACGGCCGAGCCCGCTTCGCGAAGGCCGGCGACAGCTCGTTCCGCGAGGCGCTCGGGAAGGCGACGGTGTTCGGGTCCCCGTCCGAGACGTACCGGTTCTTCCCGGCGGCGAGCTTGTCCAGCCAGCGCGACGAACCGAACTCGGCGTCCTCATCCCTGGGCCCCGCCGAGCGGATCCGAGGGATCGCGCCGGGCGTGAACGCCTTCGCGAACGGCGAGACCGAGGGGTTGGCCCCCACGAGGTACACCCCGTCGTAGCGGTAGCCCGTGCCCCGCGTGGCGACCCCGGCCGGCTGAGGCATGGCACCGAAGGGCAGGGCGAGCGAAGTGACCTTCGTCCCGGGCGCTGCCTTCTCGATCGCCTGCTGTCCGGCGTAGATCGCCCGCGTGGCGCCCGCCTGGTCCAGGGAGCGCAGGTTCTCGTGGCGGTCGGTGTGGTTGGCGACCTCGTGCCCGTGCTCCTTCAGCCAGGTCAGTGCCTTGGCGGACCCTGTCGCCGAGAAGGCGTCCGCGTTGACGAAGAAGGTCGCCACCGGCTTGAACTCCGGGTGCTTCTTCGCTGTCTCCGTCAGGATGGCGATGGCGGTGTCCGGCGCCGGGGTGCCGTCTGGGTTGAGGCGTACCTGACTGTTGGTCGAGTCGTCGAAGGTGAGGACCACCGGGTGCGTGCCGGCTGGGATGTCGATGCGGCCCGTCTGGAAGTCCCGGGCGGTAACCGGCACATACTTCTCCCGCGCGAGGCGGTCCAGCTCTGCCCGGAAATCGGCCGGAGTGCGGTCGTAGACGCTGGTCGGTTTCTCGGTGAGCTGGTGGTACATCAGCACCGGCACCTGGCCGAGTTCGTTGGCGCCGACCTCCGCCGGCGCTTTCGCGGCGACGGGGCTGACCGCCGCTGGTGAGGCGGCCGCATGGCGCTCCCCGCCGGCCGGTGACGGCCCCGTGGAACAGCCGGAGGCGAGCAGGGCGGCGCCGGCCAGGGCGCCGAGCGGGACGAGCGGGTGGCGCATGAGAAGTCCCTCCAAGGCGAACGTGTCCCGCCATACCTACCTCCGACGAGAGACCACCTACCGCACGGTCCCCTGCATGGCGCAGCCGCCACGCCGGGAACGAACGCGGCGTTCGTGTGAAATCCGGCAAAAACGTGGCGACTAGGACACGGTCGGGCAATGAATGGAGACAGCATCCGGCCCACGGCACGAAGGACGTCATGATGTCCCCCAAACGCATATCGCACTCGGCCCCCTCCCTCCGTCTCCGCCGCCCGGCCCGTCGGGGCGCCCTGATAGCGACGGCCGGAGCGCTCGCGCTGGCCGGAGCGGGCGTCGGAGCCTGGTCATTCCTCGCGCCGGCTCCGGGCATCCAGGGTCTGAGCGAGGGCGCCGTCCTCGACGGGCGCAAGGCCGCACAGGTCAGCGCCTACCTCGCCGCTGAGGAGGCCGGCGGCAGGGACAAGCTGCGCGCCACCCTGGACGGCACGGCGGTCCCCGTCACAGCGGAGGGCGCTCGCCTGAAACTCGCCCTCCCGCGCCTCACCGAGGGCCGGCACACCTTGGTGGTGACGGGCAACAGCAGCTTCCCCTTCGCCTCGTACCGCAAGGTCGTGGGCTTCAGTGTGGACGCCACCGCTCCCGAGCTGAAGGTGGCCGACCCCCAGATCAAGAACGTCGCCGCCCCCGTGACCATCACCGGCAATGCCTCCACCGACGCCGAGGTGACCGTCAACGGCAAGAAGGTCCCCGTGGACAAGGCCGGGGCCTTCAAGATCACGGTACCCAAGGGCACACCCGTCGCGACGGTCACCGCAGTGGACCGCGCCGGAAACACCACCACCAAGGACGTGTCCGCCCGGGGACGCCGCCCCATGATCCGTGCCGCGCACATCACCGCCATCGGATGGGGCGACAACACCCTGCGCGGCAACATCCTCGCCCTCGTGCGCAGCGGCAAGCTCAACGCCATCGAGCTGGACGTCAAGGACGAGGACGGCGAGGTCGGGTACGCATCCCAGGTACCCCTGGCCCGCCAGATCGGCGCGGCCAAGGGCTACTACGACGCCCGCAAGGCGATCGCCGAGATCCACGCCGCCGGCGCCCAGGTCATCGGCCGCATCGTGGCCTTCCGCGACCCCAAGCTCGCCTCGGCCGCCTGGAAGTCCGGCAAGCGCGACCAGCTCGTCCTGACCCCGGCCGGACAGCCCTACGACAGCGGCCACTACGGAGCCCTCTCCTTCACCAACTTCGCCAACCCCACGGTCCGCAAGTACAACCAGGACCTCGCCGTCGAAGCGGCCCGGCTCGGCTTCGACGACATCCTCTACGACTACGTGCGCCGCCCGGACGGCCCGCTGTCGCAGATGCGCTTCCCGGGCATCGGTACCGCCACGCCCGAGCAGTCCATCACCTCGTTCGTCGCCGACACCCGGACCGCGCTGCGTCCGCACGCCAAGTACCTCGGCGTCTCGGTCTTCGGTATCGCCGCCACCCGGCCCACCGAGATCGCGCAGGACATCGGGGCCCTGGTCAAAGTCACCGACTACATCGCACCGATGGTCTACCCGTCCCACTGGGGGCCGGGAGAGTACGGCGTCGCGCACCCCGACACCGCCCCGTATGCGATCGTGCAGCGTTCGCTCGCCGACTTCGCCCGCCAGGCGAAGGGCACCCAGACCGAAATCGTCCCGTGGCTCCAGGACTTCTCGATGGGCAGCACCTACGGGCCGACCGAGGTGGCCGAACAGATCAAGGCCGCGGCGGCCAACAAGATGAATTCCTTCATCCTGTGGAACGCCGGTGCCCGCTACCAGGGCGCGGCGCTCCAGCCGATCGCCACGCGCTGACGGGGCCGGCCGTGCGTGTCTGAGTGGCTGTCGGCCGTATGGGAGGCGGGGCGCCCGGCCCGCCTCCCAAGGGAGTTGCCGCGTCGGCGCGTGCGACGGCTGGCGGCAGCGGCCGTGCACGCTCCAGCCCGACCATCGCTACGGAGTCGCCGGACGGCTCAGTTCGACGGGTGTCGCGGGCAGGAAGCAGCCCGGCCGTCTGGGCACCAGGGGTGGCCGGCTCACATACCCGCCCGGCGGAGCCTGCCACCACGTACGGATTACAGCGTTTCCCCGACCGGGTCCGCCCAGATGTCCCGAGGTCGGACCGATGCCACAAATGGGCACATGAAGATCCCTCGCTGGCTGCTCGTCGCAGCCCTGGCACCCACGCTCGCCCTGACGACCACACTCGCGAACGCCCAGGGTGTCTGGCTGACCCTGCCCGGGCTGTCGACCCCGGCCAACGGCCTGGCGTCAACGACCGCACCCTGCCCCCAGGACATCAAGGGGTTGAAGGGGACCTGTGTGTACGCCTTCGGCGGCCAGAACGGCAGTTCCCCCACCCTGAACACGGCAGAGGCCTACAGCCCGGCCACGGACACCTGGAGCACGCTGCCCGCTCTGCCGACCGCCCGCTATGCGCTCGCGGGGGCGACCGCGCCCTGCCCCCAGGACGTGGAAGGGCTGAAGGGGACCTGCGTGTACGCCATCGGCGGCTTCACCGGCACTTCGTGGCCCGACAGCGCCTTCGACACGAGCACCGTGGAGGCCTACAGCCCAGCCACCAACACGTGGAAGACGCTGCCCGGGCTGCCCACCGCCCGCAGCCAGCTGGCGGCGAGCACCGCGCCCTGCCCCAAGGGCATCGAAAAGCTGAAGGGCACGTGCGTGTACGCCATCGGCGGCGCCTTCGGTGACACGGTGGAGGCCTACAGCCCCGCCACGAACACCTGGCAGGCGCTGCCCTCGCTGGGCACCGGCCGTGACGCCCCGGGGGCGGCGACCGCACCCTGTCCCAAGGGCGTCGAAGGGCTGAAGGGGACCTGCGTGTACGCGCTCGGTGGCTTCAACTTCACCGACGAAGTCCTCGCCACGGTGGAGGCGTACAGTCCCGCCACGAACAGCTGGCACACACTGCCCTCGAAGGACACCCCTGCCGTCGCCCTCGGGGGTGCGGCCGCACCCTGTCCCAAGGACGTCGAAGGGCTGAAGGGGACGTGCGTGTACGCGCTCGGCGGCTTCAACTTCACCGACGGAGCACTGGACACGGTGGAGGCGTACAGTCCCGCCACTAACGTGTGGAAGGCACTGCCCGGTCTGCCCACTGCCCGCTTCGAGCTCGCGGGGGCGACCGCGCCCTGCCCCAAGGAGACCCGAGGACTGCAGAAGACTTGCGTCTATGCGCTCGGCGGCGCGCGCGACGACGCGTTCAACGCCCTGACCACCGTGGAAGCATTCGCCGTCGAGGACGGACACCGGTCGTAGCTGAACCGGCTCAGCATGCGCAGCGGGGTGGGCGGCCCGGCTCGCCCCGTCCTACAGCCAATCCGTCCCTGCTCCTTCGGCGGCAGCTGCGTGACCGGGCGACGGCGCTCCAGGTGGCTGGCGCAGCGCTCGCGTGTTTCAGGACGCCGGAACGTCCCGCCAACAGTCCTGCCGCTTTGCAGACGCAGTCCACGCCGAGGCCGGCGTACGTCACCCCGTACCGGACCACCCCCGACGAGCCGTCGACGGTGCCCCGCACACGCGACCGGCCAGGACAACTCCACCCAGAGCCCGCCCGCCCCCGACCTCACCCGCTCCGCACCGGGACATCGCCCAACACCGCCAACGGCGCCGACCCCGGCACGGTCAGCCCGCTTCACCGTCATCCCACCGGCCCCTCCCCCAGCTCAGCCAAACGCATCCGCGTCGATGTCCTCGGCCCAGCCGGACGGGCGGTCCATCCCGGTCGCGTCGTCCGCCAGGAGCAGCACCGGGTCGTCCACCCGGACGGGGGGTACGCGTACGCCCACCGGAACCGGACACGACCACCGTGGCCGCAGAGAGGCAGGCCGGTGGGCACGCCGATCTTGTCGTTGGCCAGCAGCCAGTCGACCACCGCACGCCGGTCCGACTCCGGACGCACCTCCGTGCCGCCCACCGGGTTCGGGACGTCCGCGTGACGTCGGCGCCAGTTCACGACTGCGGCTCGGCCCACCCCGGCCATCCGCCCGACCTCCGTCAGCCCCACCATGTCCGGTCCGTGGCGAGGGGGGCCAGCGCGGCGAGCGGGGAACGGCGGCCCGGCCCCGTCCGACCTGGTCGAAGTCCATCCCGCGAACGCCGAGCCGCACCGCGGCCTGATCCGGACCGAGTAGCACCTGCCGGCCGAGCAGGGCCGCCAGATCCCCCGGCAGCCACCGGCGGGGCCTCAAGTACCTCGGAAAGGATCACCTCGCGGCGGGTGTCACACCCCGTCCCAGAGGTTGAGGCCCCGGTTCCAGTGCCTGTACAGGCTCCGCGTGTAGCCCCCGCGCCGCTCGTCGGCGACCGGGATGGTGCTGGGCATCGTGCTCTCGCGGGCCCCGCTGCGGGCCGGCAGGATCGGGCGCCCTGCCCTGGTCGGAAGGGTGCGATGCTTCAGGCAGGCCGGCAGTGAGCCGGCTTGATGAAAGGTGACGTCACATGGCAGCAGGATTTTCTGAATGGAAAGTAAATCGACAGTATTCGGAGAACGAGCGTGTCGTTCATTCTGGTAAGCAGTACCGGTGCCTGGTAACGCACAAATCCAATTCCGCAAGCAATCCGACAACGACCGTCAAGATGTGGCAGCCCTACACCGGTTAATCGGCCTGCATTTCACCGTGCCGCAAACGCCCGAGCCGCGCTACGCACATCGTCCCAGCTCGAGGGCGCTGGGCAAGCCAGTGGGACCCTGGGCAAGCTAGTGCCGCATCAGGCAACGTTCGCCCTGTCGACCACGGCTCGTAGCCGGTGATCGTCAGCGTGACGGTTTCGCCAGATGATGTAGCGGCGGATCGTGCTGGCCTGCTCCTTGTGGCTGGTGTGGTCGGTGCCGTCGGGGGTGAAGTGGCGCAGGGCGGTGAACTGGGCCTCGATGCGGTTCGGCCACGAGCTATTGGTAGGCGTGTAGGCGAACGCGACGTTGCTGGCCGCGGCCCAGTCGCCGGCCCTGCTGCCCTTCTTCGTCGTCAGGTGACGAGGGCCAGGGTGTGGGCCGAGCTCCACCGCCTGGTCCTCGACGAGCCCGGCTCCCGCAGCGAGTTGGACTGGTCCCGCTGCGCGATCGACTCGGTGAACATGCGAGCCTTGAGAAGGGCGATCTGACGGGTCCGAATCCTGTAGACCGGGGCAAGTACGGCTCGAAGATCCACTTGATTACCGAGCGAACCGGTCTGCCCCTGTCCGTTGGAATCTCCGCAGCGAACATCCACGACAGCCAGGCCCTGATGCCCATGGTGAAGGGCATACCGCCGATCCGCTCACGCCGAGGACCCCGACGGCGCAGGCCGGGCAAGCTCCATGGCGATAAGGGCTACGACTACTCCCACCTGCGGCGATGGTTACGTGAGCGTGGCATCACCCACCGCACTGCCCGAAGAGGTATCGAGACCTCCCAGCGACCGGCATCGCTGGACCATCGAACGCACCATCTCATGGCTCGCCAGCTGCCGACGTCTGCACCGACGCTATGAACGCAAGGCCGAGCACTTTCTGGCTTTCGCGGCCATTGCCTGCACCTTCATATGCCTGCGCCGTCTTGTCAGCTGATGTGCCGATGCAGCAGCTCTATCGCCATGGTGTGGTCGTATTGCTCGGCCACGTCCATGGGTTCTGACCATCAGGGTCCTGGAGCTGCGGGTCGGCGCCGAAGGCCAGCAGGATGGCAGTGGTGTGCACGGTCAGCGGGCATCGGCTCTGCAGGGTGCTGTCTCCCTCGACGTCAATGGCGTGCGTCAGGAGCGTCGAGTTGCCTTGCACCGCGTTGGGATCAGTCCCGGTGGCCAGCAGGCGGGCCAATGTCTCGGCGTCCTCGTGCTCCACCGCAAAATGGGCAGGCGTCCAGTAGTCGTTCACGGGGCCATTCAACCGGCCCAGCCCATCCGCCAACGGGCTTCCACACTGTCCGAACCACCAATTGAGATGACGTCTTGATGCGGATCCGAGGTGGGGGACTCGCCTGGGGGTGGAACGGAGGCAGTCACGGCTTCCAGTGATCATGAGGTGTCGAGTCCCTGATCACCACAACGTGAGACAGTGACTGCCCGCTCATCTCCGCCTGTCCCCGGCGGTCCGGGCCAGCTCGCCGACGCGCCACCGGCCTCACGGCGAACTCCCCGGCTTGCTGACCTGCCCGGCCGCTGTGCCGACCCCCGTCGGCGCAAGGGCCGCCGCCACCCGCTCGCCTTCGTCCTGGCCCTGGCCGCGGGCGCGGTCTTGGCCGGCGCGAAGTCCCTGGCCGCGATCTCGGAGTGGACCGCCGACCCCCCGCCCGCTGCGCTGACCGCCCTCGGCGGCCCATGCCGGGACCCACGGCACGGACCGGCTGCCCCGGCCGAAGCCACCGTGCGCCGTGTTCTCCAGCGCATCGACGGCCACGCACTGGACGCGGCCGTGGGCACCTGGCTCGCACGGCGCGACCGCACCGCCGCCGGGCCGGATACGCACGGCGAATGGCCACGGCCCACGCCGGCCGTGGACGGCAAGACCGTGCGCGGCGCTCGCCGTTCCGACGGCACGCAGGTCCATCCCCTGTCCGCGATGAGCGAGGGCGGCCTCGTCCTCGCCCAGCGGGAAGTGGATGCGAAGACCAACGAGATCACCGCCTTCCGGCCCCTGCTCGCCCCGCTGGACCTGGCCGGCCGGGTGGTCACCTTCGACGCCATGCGCAGCCAGATCTCCCACGCCCGCTTCCTGGTCGAGGACAAGCACGCCCACTACATCGCGCTGATCAAGGGCAACCACCCCCCACCCTGCACCAGTGGCTGAAGTCGCTGCCGTGGCGGGATGTGCCGCTGGGCGACAAGACCCGGGCCACCGCCCACGGCCGCGACGATCCGCCGGCTCAAGACCGCCACCGTCAGCAGGATCACCTTCCCGCACGCGGCGCAGGTCGTGCAGATCGTGCGCCGCCGCCGGATCGTCACCACCGGCAGGATGCCCCCGGAACGCGTTTACGCCGTCACCGACCTGACGGCCCAGCAGGCCAACCCGGCCGAGATCGCACAGCATGTCGCGACGACTGGGGCATCGAAAACAAGGTCCACCACGTCAGGGACACCGACACCGCCTACGACGAGGACGGCCTCCCGAGTGCGTACCGGCACCGCGCCTCGCGCCATGGCCACCCTGCGCGACCTGGCCATCGGCGCCCTCCGGCTCGCCGGTCACGCCAACATCGCCGCGGACACCCGCCACCGCGCCCGCGACACCACCCGCCCGCTCGCCACCCTCGGCATCACGCGACCAAACGGACACATCGCCTGAACGACGCCGCCCTGCTCAGCGTCCGCGAAAGCCGTCTCCTCTGCGGTCTCGCGGACTGCCGCCTCGGCGGCGGATTGAGGTGTCCGCACCCGAGCTTGCGGCTGAGTTGGGTGCGCTGAGGTCGCTGTCCACCAACTTCCACGTCTGGTGGAGCTGAGTGCCGGCGTCAAGAGGTCGGTGCCGCCCGGCGCAGCACGGGCATGACTCGATCCCGTCGGCCAGGAGGCGGCGGGCCTAGCCCCAGCTGACCGGCTTGCCTTTGCCCTGCGGACAGTCGCCGCGGTGAACGCGGAACGGCTGCGGCCCGAGCCCCGTGCGGATGAAAGTGAGCTGCTGTGCAGGTCGTATTGTCGATCCGCAACAGGGATGCAGTCGGACATCCCCGGTGGGACATCTCTTCCGGGCCTGAAAGGGCCGCCGGGACCGTACGAATCAGAGGTGGGAAGACATGACCGTTCTGGTGGTGCTCGGCGTCTTGGCGCTTGCCGTCGGCGGGTGCGTATGTGTGGTGTGGGCGGAACGCGGCGGGCCCCACTGGGTCCGCGTGGTGGCAACCGTGACGCTCACCGCGGGCAAACTGCTGCGCCGCTCCGGGAAGAACAAGCGCCGGAGCTTGAACGGGAGCACCGACAATGGCGACTAGGCCAGAAGTCCTTTGTCAGCTGGTCTTGTCACGTTTGGTGTGCGGCAGTTCGCCGCTTGTATGAGGTCTACTGTCCGCGCCGCCTGTTCCGATCAGGCGGTACGGGCGACGACCCAGCTGGGGAACGAAGAGCGAAACCGAGGGTTCCAACCGCTCTTCTGTGACGGCTGCGTCATTCCGAGCCAGCGAAGGGGTCAGGCGGTGAGAGTGACGCAGGGGAGGCCCACGCTCGCGCCCCCGCGGAAGCCTTCCGCGCAGAGCCGGGTGCCCGCGGGGAAGTGTCGTTGCGGGTACGCCTGGTCCCGGTAGGTCCTGAACTTGGCGACGTCCTCGGCCTTGGTGTTGGCGCTCCAGCCATCCGTGGTCCACACCCGGGCACTGATGCGGTTCGGCTGGTTGGTGTTGGTGACCGACACCTCCACCCGGCCGAGGTAGGTGCCCGTGTCGTAGGTCTCGATGCAGACCGAGTGGTTGCACCACTTGCCGGCAGCCGCCGCGGGCGGGCCTGCGGCGATGACACAGCCGAGAGCCGCAGCGACCGCTCCGATTCCCGAGGCGATCTTCTTGGTGATGTCGTGCATGGCAAGCGACCTCTCTTCTTGGACCCGCGACGAGGCATGGATCCCGGCGGCACATGCGTGCCCGGCGGGGCCACACAGATCGCGTCGTCATATATGTGTGGCCCCGAACAGACCAACGCCAGGCTGTCGTCCATGCCCATGAGCACGGTCACCGCGGTGGCCTGCCGTTCGCGGAGTTGGTCCTGCCATCGCGAGTCCAGTGGCGAGGGCCTCGTCCTTCTCGGATCAGTGCGGCGCAGGGCTGTAACCGAGCCGCTTCAGTCCCGGCTGTACCCGTCGCCGAAGTTCAGCGTGTGCTCCAGCACGTCCTCCAGCGGGTCGTCGATCTGCCCGGTGTTGATCAACGCGACCACTGGCGCGTTGTGCGAGTCACGGTGATCCTCGTCTGCTGCGGCCGTACCGGCAGCGAGGATGGTGAAGGCGGCTGCGAGCGCGCCAGCGATGATCTTCTTCATGTCCCGAGCAACGACACCGGACTTCACAGGATGCGGTCATCACGCCACACGGGCCCCGAAGGGTTAACGGAGCTCGGTACGTTCAGCCCACGTGGCGGGCCCCCGCGCGGGCGAAAGCCGGCAGACGGCGGTCGGTGAATTCAGCGTCCCCCGGGCCTCCTCACGGTCACCCCCTTCCCGCGGCTGATTCGACGGCCGCACCGCAGGCATCAAGGACGGCGTACGCGGGGGTGCACCGTCTCCAGCTCAATGACAGAGCCGCGGGGCAACGGGCCCGGCCGGCGGCTTCTTGTGCGCAGGCCGGCTAGAAGGTGTAGCGGGTGTGGCTGAACACCTGGCCGTCGTGCCCGAAGCCGTACGCCGTGCCGGGTGCCACCGCAAACAGCAGGTCGTTGCCCTTGCGGATGCTGTCGCAGAAGCCGTAGAACGTCCCCTCCGGCGAGGTGATGTGGTCCCCGTACTGCGCCTCGAACGCGGCGATGACCTCGTCCTGCCGCGCCGGATCCGTCACCCGCTCCGCCGTGCCCTCGATCACGATGTCGAAGCCTTCGGAGAGTGAGTTGTGCCCTGTGGTGAGGGCGCAGTGGGCATTGGCGGCCAGGTTCTTCGCCTTCTGCTCGCCCGGCCCGGTGCTGAAGTGCAGCGCCCCGTCGTGCCAGGCGGCGATCAGCGGCGTGACGTGCAGCCGGCCGTCCGGCCGGACCGTGGTGATCCAGAAGACCTCGGCGGCCCGCAGCTGGCGCTCGGCCTCGGCCCAGTCGGTGGCGGTGACGTTCTCGGCGCCGGGGCGCGGGTTGAGTGCGGAGCTGTAGCGGGCGTCGAGCTCGGTCTTGGGCTGCTTCGGCGTCATGCGGAACTCCTTTCCCTCTTCCTGTAACGAAGGCTACGCAGCCCGGCCCGGCGGCGCTCAGGCCCGGCTTCTGGCAGAGATCAATGAGCACGAGGAACAGCACAAGCAGGACCGTCTGCTCGCCAAATACCGCAACTACCAGCAAGGAACCATACCGCCCGGCCCCGCCGCCCGCGCTCTCATCGAGATCTTCGCGAGTGTCGACGGATGCCTCACCGCCGCGTCTGACGGCGGCGACGACCAGATCCGCTCCGGCCGTCTGGGGCAGCGACCAGGAAGTGCGGGCCCGGGTCGGTGAACCAGCAACCAAGCACTCGGTTCCGCCAAGAGAGCGCTCATCCGCCACCTACGGCGCACAGTCACACCCGTGATCGCATCCCCACCTGTGACTTCGAGCGATAGGTGGCCAGGGGCGCTCGAAGCCGCCCCTGGTCAGCCCTCCGTGACGATTCGTAGTGGGCCACTATGTCGACCGCTAGTCGGCCATCGGGGATCCGAACCACATGGCCGAGTCCGATGCGGGAGACCGACGTGCTTCGGCCCCGTGCAGCTGCGCAGCGCGGGCCGAAGGGGTGCCGTCCTCGTTCCGACTCAGGTCACTGGACTCCGGTGGCTCTGGTCACCATGCGGCGATGACCGGCGCGTCGGGTTCGTGCTGCCGCCAGGCCTCGTTGAGGCGCGCGAGCCGGTCCGCGGCGGCGATGCCGCGCAGGGACGCGACCTTGCCGTCGCTGACTTCGAACGCCACGGCGCCCACGACCCGGTCGTCGACCACGGCGAGGACGGCCGGGGAGCCGTTGACCAGCGCGATGTGGAACACGGGCGAACCGCCGGCCAGCCGCCGCTTCGTCGGCGTTGGCTTGAAGCCGGCCCGCACGTAGGAGGCGACCCGCTCGGGCGTCTTGTACCGCAGCAGCCGCTTGGCCAGTCCGGCGCCGTCCGAGACCGCCGTCACGTCGGCGGTGAGCAGCGCCACCAGCCGTTCGGTACGCCCCGACGTGGCGGCGGCGAGGAACTCCTCGACGACCCGGCGGGCGGACGCGGGGTCCACCTCACCGCCGCCGCGGCGCTCGGCAGCGACCCGGCGTCGGGCCCGGTGGACATGCTGCTGGCTCGCGGACTCGGTGATGTCGAGGATCCCGGCGATCTCGGCGTGGCTGTACGAGAAGGCCTCACGCAGGACGTATACGGCCCGCTCGACCGGCGAGAGACGCTCCAAGAGGGTCAGTACGGCCAAGGACACCGATTCGCGCTGCTCGAAGGTGTCGGCCGGGTCGAGCATCGGGTCGCCCTCGAGGAGGGGCTCGGGCAGCCAGGCACCGGCCGCTCGCTCGTGGCGCGCCTGCGCCGAGCGGAGCCGGTCGAGGCAGAGATTGGTGACGACCTTGGTCAGCCACGCTTCCGGCACCTCGACCCGTTCGCGGTCTGCGGCCTGCCAGCGCAGGAACGTGTCCTGCACGGCGTCCTCGGCGTCGGCTGCCGAACCGAGCAGACGGTACGCGAGCGAGGCCAGCCGGCCCCGGCTGGCCTCGAACCGATCGATGGCTGCGCTGTCCATGCGGAGCAGCCTATGCGGCGACCCTCACACCGGCCCGGTCAGGTGCGGTGGCCAGGCGGCGCTTGCGCTTCGGCATGCCGAAGGTCGGGTGGGCGATGCCCCACCCGGCCCCCTTGAGCACGCCCGACTTGAGCCGCGCGGCGGCCCGGCCGCCCAGGTACCAGGACTTCGGCCGGACGTCCCCGTCCACCATCTGGAAGATCGCGTCCCGCCGCCCGAGGCTGATGTGGTTGCCGTAGTACTTCAGCCCGGTGGTCGGGACCTCGCTGCCCGTCAGGCGCGCGATGATCGCGGCGGTCGCCTGCATGTTGGTGAAGCCTGCCGAGGCGCAGGACATCGGCAGGGGTCGGCCGTTCTCGCCGATCGCGTAGGCGCAGTCACCGGCGGCGTAGACATCCGGGTGCGAGACCGAGCGCATGGTGCGGTCGACGACGATCTGGCCGGTCTCGGCGACCTCCAGGCCGCCGGCGGCCGCGATGGGGTGCACGGCGAACCCGGCCGACCACACGGTCACGTCGGCGGGGATGGACGGCCCGGCGACACCGCCGGCGATCGCCCGTGTCGGCTCGACGGCTTCGATGCGGGTGTGCTCGTGGACGGTGATGCCGAGCCGGTCGAAGGCCTGGCGCAGGTGACGGCGCGCCTTCGGGGCGAGCCAGGCGCCCAGCTCGCCGCGGGCGGCGAGCGCGACGGAGAGGTCGGGCCGGGACTCGGCGAACTCGGTGGCGGTCTCGATGCCGGTCAGCCCCTCACCGACGACCAGTACGGTGCCGCCCTCGCCCAGGCCGGCCAGGCGCTCGCGCAGACGCAGCGCCGAGGACAGGCCGGTCACATCGAAGGCGTACTCGGCCACGCCGGGGACGCCATGGTGGGCTACGGAGCTGCCGAGCGCGTAGAGAAGCGTGTCGTACGCGAGCTCGCCGTCGCCGTCCTCGCCGGTCACGGCGACGGTCCTGCGCTCGGGGTCGACGCCGGTGACGCGCGCCAGGCGCAGCCGCACACCGGTGCCCGCGAATACGTCGGCGAGCTTGCGGAACGCGAGGTCCTGGCCGATCGCGAGCTGGTGGAGCCGCATCCGCTCAACGAAGTCGGGCGCGGCGTTGACGACGGTGATCTCGGTGTCGGCCGGGGAGAGCCGGCGGGCCAGGTTTCCGGCGGCGAAGGCCCCGGCGTATCCGGCGCCGAGTACGACGATGCGGTGCTTCATGGCGTTGCTCCTGTCTCGTTCGCGTGCCCCTTGAACGAGACGGCGCCCCGATTGCTGACAGGAGCCGGGTGTGACGCGGGTCACCGAACCGAGACGAGCGGCCGAGCCTCCGACAGACGCTTTGGCCCGTCTTGGGCAGTCGAAACAACTTCGACACCAGGCCGCTGGGACAGCCACGCGGTCCATGTCCCGCACTCCGGACATACCGCGCCTGGCACGGTGCACGGCACGGCAACACGCACTATCACGCTATCGCGATGTTCACGTCCACCGACAGCACCGTGGCCGCACCACAGAAGTTGAGCCAGAACCCGTTCTCATGGACACAGCCAGCGCGCAGGAGCGCCGCTGGTCACGGGCTTCCGGGAGGCCGTAGCAGCTTCCGCGAGGCAGGCTGTTCCCATGAGGTCCCATCCTCGCTCACCTGTCCGACAGGGAGCGTCCTCTCGACCAGAAGTGGGCGGTCACGGCGAGGTCCTGTTCACGCTGGCGCAGTGTGCGCCCTTCGCGATCGCGCTGAGCGTGCTGGGCATCGAGCTCTCGCCCGCACACGACCTGGTCACCGGTCCCGTCCTCACCACGACGCCGGCGCTGGCCGCGCTGACGATGGGCCCGATGGGCACGCTGTCGGCGGCAGCCCTCGCTGTGGGTGTGAACGTGACCTCCGCGACCTACAACCAGTCGTGGGGAACCCAGACCCAGCTGATCATCGGCAACTTCCTGGGGCTGATCGTGGTGTCTGTGGCCAGTGTCATCCTGAGCAACGCGGTGCGCACGCGCCGGCAGAGCGAGCTCGACCAGGTCCGCCGGATCGCCGTGGCGGCTCAGGAGGTCGTCCTGCGGCCTGTCCCCGAGCGCCTGGGACCGGTACGGGCGGCCAGCCTGTGCCTCGCGGCCGGGACAGGGGCGCAGGTGGGCGGCGATCTGTACGAGGCCGTCCAGACGCGCTACGGCGTCCGCCTGATCGTGGGGGACGTCCGGGGGAAAGGGCTGTCCGCCATACGCGCGGTCGCGGTGGCATTGGGCGCGTTCCGGGAGGCCGTTCACTACGAGGACGATGTGCAGGAGGTCATGAACCATTGCGCGGCCGCGCTGCGGCGAGAGGCCGCCGTACCGGGTACCTACTCTCAGGCAGACCTTCCCGAAGTCCTCATGGAGGGATTCACCACCGCGCTCATCGCCCAGGTGCCGGACGAACACGTGGTGCACCTGGTCAACCGCGGTCACCCGCCTCCGCTGCTGCTGCACCAGGGCAAGGTTCAGGCCCTGGTGCCCGCCTCGCCACTGCCACCGCTCGGCCTCGAAGACCTCGTCGACGGCCCTCCTGCCAAGCCCGAGAGCTACCCGTTCCTGCCCGGTGACCGGCTGCTGCTCTACACCGACGGCGTGATCGAAGCCCGCAACCGTGACAACGACTTCCTCCCGCTGCCGGAGACCATGGAGCGGATACCCGCCGACACCTCCCCGCAGGAGTTCCTGGACGAACTGCACAAGGCATTGATCCGCCACACCGAGGGCCGCTTGACGGACGACGTGGCGATGATCCTCATCGACCGGCTCGCACCGGTCCTGAAGGTCGGACTGTGACAGGGCGAGCCGTGCGGCCGTCACGAGTCGGCAGTGGGTTCTGGCGGTGACGAGCAGGGCGGGGCGCTCAGTCGTCGGCGATCTGCAGGGCCAGCGCGAAGTGCTCACCGTCCGTTCCCGCGAGCAGGCTGTCGAACAGTGGGGTAAGCCCGTTCACGGCGCCGCATCCGGCATCGTGGTTGGTCCACCAGCTGGCCTCCGGTCCGAGCAGGGACACCACACGGTCCGCCGCGCGCTCGGCGGCCTCGATGGGCAGGTGCCGGTGGCTCGGCCAGACCAGGTCGACGGCCGCGACCCCTGCCAGGAACGCGGCAGCCTCGTGCGTTTCCACCGGTTCCAGTGCGGCGCAGATCTGCGGGGCGGACGGCGGGGCGTACCCGGGCAGGAAGCGCCGCCAGGCCTCGTCCACCGCGACCTCGGCCAGCAGCGTGCGGATCTGGGCCGCCAGCTCTGGCAGGTCGGGGTCCGGCTCGGTGAACCGCCCGGTCGCCACGTACACCCGCACCGGCGTGGACAGCTCTGCCATGCCGGCTTCCAGCTCGGTCAGGATCCCCATGGACGTCACAGCGGTATTCTGCCGGACGCCCCCGCTCGCTCCTCTCTGGGCCGCGCGCAGCCGAGTGGCGACGCCCGGTGCTCTCGCTGTGCTCGCCGCCGACGAGGACGGCACAGTCCGCTGGAACGCCATGCTCAACCCGCGTAGCGGCGAAGCCCTCCTGCGCGCGCTCGCGCAGCGGGAACGGGCCGAGGCGGGACCCGGTACTTCACAGGCGGTCTGTCCAGCCCGTGACGAACCGCCATGACTCATCGCGGTGTGCCGGGAGGTGTGGGGGGAAGGGTGTTCAGCAGGGTGGTGAAGTGTTGTCGGAGGTGGTCGCAGTCCTGCGGTGAGTGGCCGATGACGGTGGCTCCGATTTTGCCGTGAGGCTCAAGGGCGGTCCAGAAGTGGGGGATGACGCCGCGGGCCTGCTGCTGGTCGAAGGTGAGGCCGGGGCGGGTGGCCAGTGCCCGGATCACGGCTTGGGGGGTGAGGCCCTGGTAGGCCGGGTCGATGATGGCGTCGGTGCCGGTGTAGTGGATGTCAGTGCCGTGGTGGGTGAGGCGGCCGTCCTCGCGCCAGGTTCCCGGGACCAGGGCGCGGACGGTGCGGTGGGGATGCGTGGTGCCGGTCTGGCGGAGGTTCAGCTCTGTCGCACTCGCCTCCCACCGGCCGTCAGGGCTTTGACGGGTGATGAAGTCGATGCCGACGTGACCGCGGATGCCGAGGCGGCCGAGTTCTTTGGCGGCGGTGAGGGACATGTCGCTGATGGCGGCGCGGTAGGCGGGATCGGCGGGGAAGCGGCAGCCGAGGTACTGCAGGTCCTCCCCCAGGATCTGCTCGTGCGTACCCAGCAGTTCGGTGGTGAAGCCGCCGTCGGGGTTGCCTCGGATGTGCAGCAGGGTGCTGGGTGAGCGTTTCAGCCCGCCGCAGGGGGTGGAGAGGTACTTCTCGACGATGGCGCCGTTGGCGGCCACCCCGGCGAGGAACTCGGTGCGGGAGATGTTCGCGGTCAGCGGTGTCAGGTTGTCCAAGGCGTTCAGTACCGCGGCGTAGCGGGTGTCGGTGAGGGTGACGGAGGCGATGCCGTGTCCGGAACCGTATCCGTCGTCGATCTTCACCAGCCAGCGTCCTGGGCCATGGGTGCGGGCGAGAGCGGCCGCGTGCTGTGCCAGGGCGGGCAACCCCCGGACGGGGTCGTAGCTGCCGGCGGCATGCGGCAGCCGGGCGGCGCGGAACACGGTGCGGCTGCCGGACTTCGAACCCCACCGCAGTGTGTTGCTGGGACTCTCGCCCACCTGAAGGCCCAGCCACGCGGCGATCTCGTCGATGCGGGGGCTTGACTGGTAGCAGGACAGCGGTTCGACTACCTGGCCGCGCGCCCGGGCCCGTGCGATCAGCAGCCTTGTTCGCTCCAGGAGTTCAGGCCGCTCAAGAAGTTTCTCGCTCAGGTGCCGCTCGCTGCTGTCCGGAAGCCCGATCAGGGCGTGCCGAAGCAGCCGGTCGCCCACGGTGCCGGTGGGGACGAGGGAGAGCAGGTAGCGCTCCACCGCGGCCGGCACCGGGGGTGCCTGGAACATCAGTACCGCCAGGTCCTCCTCACACCCCACACTCAGCGACTCCCACAGCCCCCGCACACACGAAAGCCACCGGCCCAGCCCCTGCGCCATCTCCAGCTCGGCGAACTCCTGGGACGGGCAGCAGACACGAAGCCTCAGGTCCGGCCGGCCACTGAGGTAGGCCTCGAACCGGTCGAGACGCCGACTGATCTCACCACTCATCGAAACCACCTCCACGCGAGCGGGTCCGGCAGCACGGATGACCGGTCATGCGCCGCTTTACGGAACCAGCAAGACCCGGGTCCGCGATGGCTCGCCGCCGACAGCGCGCAGCAGCGAGGGCATCGGCCTGATCAGGCTGACGACGTCGCGGTCCCGCAGCAGCCCCAACTCGTGACCCGGGCTCGCGGGACGGGGCGCGCACCGGATCTCACCGTCACCGGCCGTGACCACCGTCAAGAACGCCTGCGGCACGCCTGCCTCGTCCACGACCGCGGGCCGCAGCCCCATGAGCCCGGACCCGGTGATCACCACCAGCCCCTCCACACACGCCACACCGTCCACGGTCGGCGCGTGAGCGCGGCAACTCACCTGGATGGTGGAGATGACCCGCACCCGCGATCCGGCCGGGACGTCGCAGGTGATCCGCGCCCCCGGGTCGATCAGGCAGTCGTCCCCCACCGTGACCGGCCCGAACACATGCACATCCCCGCCGATTTGCACCCGGTGCCCGATCCGCGGATGCCGGCGAGGCTGAACACCGCCCGGCGCCCTGGCGACGATGTCGCGGGCCCCCAGGACAACACTCTCCACGAAGTAGCAGTCGTCCCCGATCACGGACTCCTCCCCGATCACGGTCCCCAACCCGTGATCGACGACGAACCGCCGCCCGATGACGGCCCCCGGGTGGATCTCGACCCCCGTAGCCAGCCGGAAACGCTCGGAGATGCAGCGCGCCCGCACGGCCAGTTCCCCCGACAGCCCACGCGAGGCGTCCAGCGCCCACACAGCGTGGGCCAGCCTGTAGGCCATCACGGCTCTGAAGGCGAGGTAGCTGGAGTAGATGTAGGCCTCCTCGCCGCGCGCAGCGGCGTCTCGTTGCGCGAACGCGGCCAGATCCTCGGAGACTTGCGCACTGATGCGGCCCAGAAGCGGCCGCATGACCCCCTCCGGTACGACCAGGTCATGGGGCCCGCCGGCGTGCTGCCAGACTCCCGACAGGTCCCGGGCGATCGTTCGAAGAGTGATCTCTCTACGCGACACGGCCATCCTCCTGTCGTGCATGGAGAACCTGCAAGGTGTGGCCAGGCGATTTTTCAAGTCTCCCCCAGCCCCTGGTCGACCCCCACCAGATATCCGCCAATCGGGTGACACGGGTGGGTATCACCGCTGTTCAGAGCCCCGCGCGATCGCTTCGATACCCGCTGTGACCGCCGGTCGCCATGACCTTGGTGATGGATGCTGTGCCGCCGTCGATGCGGCCGCTGTTGCCGGTGCCCCATCGGGCGGCTGCCCGGGTTCGCGGAACCCCCGCGCGCACGCAGGGCCCCGCGCCCCGGCGAGCGCGCAGGGCGCGGCCACGCTCTGGACGCGGCGTGGCTGTGTCTGTTCCGCCCAGGTCCGGGTGAACCGTTCGTGGACGGGGTCCGGGATCGGTGTGGCGTCGTATGCCGGGGCGGAGGGCGCAGGGCGGGGGCCTTCGTCCGTGAGCCGGTCGATCAGGGTGCGGGCGCCGATCGCGGCCGGGTCGCCGATCGGGCGTTCGGTGAGCGCCCAGGCGGCGGCGGTTGCGGCGGCCCGCAGCCCGTCGGCGTCCAGGGGGGCGGGGCGCGGCCGGTGAGCAGGGCCGCGGCCCAGATCTCGGGCAGGCCGCGGTCTGCGGCGAGGGCTGCGGCGTGGCTGCCGTCGTTGGCCGTTCGCCGGAGGGGTGGTGGCGTAAACCCTGTCTGGCGCGGGAGCGACCAAGCCTTATCAGGGGGCGCAGGCCGCCCCCGCGCTGCGATCAGGTGGCCGACAGGTCAGCCGACGGCCACGGCGAGGCCTGCCCGCCGCTCCCCGCCCGGGGCGCAGCGTACGGGCGCTCGGACCATGACGAGCGGCAGTGGCTCCGGACGGGCGGGAGGTGCCCCAGGGCTCGGCGCCCGGGGCCCGGGGTGGCTCCAATCCTCCCGGACAGCACCGACGCCTCCGTGGTCGCGGCCGCCGAGCGGGTCAGCCGCTCCTGCGAACACACGGCTCCCGCCCCGAACGTCCGCCGGCTTTGCCCCTGCGAGGAGTGCAGGGCGGAACGCACCTCGGCCTGGACTCATCCACTGCACACGGCCGCGAACGAGCGGACGCATGCCGCGTCCCGAGAGGTCTCAGCGGAGCGTGCGGTGGTGGCGGCCGGAGCGCCGCAGGTGCACGACCAGGTGGATGAGGGCGGCGGCGAAGACCGCGATACCGATGATGAGCAGGTAGAGAAGTCCCTCGGCGGCGACGCCGATGATGCCCAACACGATGGCCACGATGACGAGGATCAGGAAGAGCGTCATGACACAAGGCACCTTCTGACGGGTGGGTCAGCGGCGGGCGAGCTGCCGCTCGCCGTTCGCGCCGGGCTGGTAGGGCAGGCCGTAGTGCGCGAAGACCGCGGCCTCGTCCTCGGCGGGCAGGACATCGTCCGTGCCGATCGCCGGCGACTTCTTCACCAGCGACTTGTCGTAGTCCACCTTGACGTAGCCAGGCCCCACGATCGCGCCGTTCAGCGGGACGAAGACCAGGTGGTGGCGGGTGGGCAGTCCGACCTGAACGGTGGCCATGGCCGGCTGGTCCGTGCTGGTGTCCACGTAGACGGCCTCCAGCACTCCGATCTTGTGGCCTGCGGAGTCGACGACGTCGTGAGTGCGCCACTCTCGGATATCCGCGATCTGGATCATCCCGAGTCCCTTTCCCGCAGCGGTGTGCCGGTAGGTGTCGTACTTATCAGCCTGCCCCGCAAAGCCCGCCCCCACCAGCCTGGACACCCGCAGCGGCGCGCGGCAGGGCGGGGTGCACTGGGCCTGGCCGCCGTACGGCGAGCCGCCCGGGCCAGGGGCGGGGCTGCGGGCATTCTGGGCGGCTGTTCAGCTTCCCGAGGCGCGGCTCAGCTGAGTGTGGGGGTCCCGGGCTGTCGCTGCCGGGGACCACGCCACATCCGCCGCGGGTGTGTGTCTGCGCTTCCGGAACGCTCACCGCAGGCACAACGGGTGGCCGCGCAGGCGGGCGCGGGGCGCGACAGAGCACGGCAGCGTGGCTGACCCCCGTGCCAGACCCCGCACCACCACCACCCGCATCGATCACGCTGCTCCTCCCCGACGGGGAGGAGCAGCCTCGCGTGCGACAGACGGCCATGGGCGGCGGTGCGGAGCCGGTCGAGCACAGCACGTGGGTGACCGCCGCCCGGCTCCGACCACGGCGGGCACCGGGTGCGACGCCGCCGAGGTACTTCTGCCGATCCTCCCGCCACGGCCAGAACGACGTGCCCAGCTCCGACGACGGAGTGGCCCTGGCCCTGCCGGACGGTCGTGCTCAGACGGTTACCGAGCGCACCGTGGCGCGCGTTCACACGTGCCTTGTCACACGCCTGTGACAGTCGGCGGACACTCTCGCGAAGTCACCCGAACAAGCTCTTAACAAGAGACAAAACGGGCATTCAGCCCGCTGCTTCCGAGGACGCGAGCAGTGATGACCCAGCCGATCCGGCGGAGGAAATCCCATGAGCCTCACCCTCACCATGCCGCACACCCAGGCCCCCGCAGCCGCGCTGGCCCCCCGCGAGCAGGAAGCGCTGCGACACATCGCCGCAGGCCGCACCTACCTGCAGACGGCCCGCCACATGGGACTCTCCAAGCACACCGTGGACGCCTACCTCCGCCGCATCCGCGCCAAGCTGAACGCCCACAGCACCGCCGAGCTGACCCGCCTGGCCATCGCCCTCGGGCTGTGACACTCGGCCACCCACCCATTGCATCCTGTCACCACGCCCGCCGGCCGCCTTACCGGCGGACCACAAGCACCCGCCCGCGCCCCCTCCCGGCTCAATACCCGGACAGCACCGCCGTCCCCCCGCCCGCCGCGAGCGGCCCACCGACCGAGCCACGTCCTTGCAGTGGATTCCACCTCCCGGGTGCCACTCCATCGCGGGCGCAGCGCTGCCGCGCTCCAGGAACCGGGACGCCGGGACGATGCCGCCGCAGTCATGCCTCGGGCACCGGCACTCCTCGACCAGACGGGAGTACACCACCCCCGTGCCGAACAACCCCCGACGGGGAGTCGGCGGTACCCTGCGCCGGGCCGGCCAGGACAGCTCCACCCAGCACCGGCCCGCCGCCGCAGCGGCCCGGCCGTTTAGATGTCATCGAGGGCGAACCGTCGATCGTCGTGGTGTAGGTGGCGATGCCGCCCGGCACGCAGGCGGCGCCGAACTCGACCAGATTGCTCGTGGTCCGGCCGTGCGCGCGGTGCCCTCGCTGAAGGGGCCGCTGGAGACCCGGCCACCCTCGAAGCCGTAGGACTGCGATTCACCACGAAACGACATCTGATCGATGGCGTAGCCCGGGCCGAAGGGCCCGGGGCGGGCGTCTCCTGACCCTGTGCTGACAGCGTGACTCCAGTGGAGTTGGCTCGACGCAGCTGTACAGCGATCTCGGTGATTTCCCGCTGGTTGGTCACCTCTCTGCCACCCGGGCCGCGCATGCTTCGATGATCGCCGGCGTTACCTGCGGGAGGTCCTTCGAGCCGGGGCCTGTGTTGACTTCGCAGATGGTGAAGGTGCCATCGGGTTCGAAGAGGAGGTCGACGCCGGCCAGGTCTGCTCCTACTGCGACGGCGGCCCGGCATGCGAGCCGCTCCCCTGCGGGAAAGCGCCCCAGGCACGGCTCGGACGTGCCGCCGAGCGCCACGTTGGATTTGAAGCCCTTGATGCTGGACCGGACCTTCGCGGCCACCGCGCGGCCGTCGACGACGACCACGCGCAGGTCGCAGCCTGGGCGGAACCCGTGGTAGCGCTGCAGCACGTAGGGAACATCGTCCCGGAGACTGCCGTGGAGATCCTCGAGTATCTCCCGGGTCGCCCGGAAGACACGGCTCCCGCCTCTGCCGCGCACCGCCTTGACCACACACGGGTCAGGAATACCTGTGTTGAAGAGATTCGGCAGGGCGGCATGGACAGAGCCGTAGGTGTCCGGGACCGGAAGCCCGGCCAGTGACAGCAACCGGAGCTGGCGGAACTTGTTCTCGCAGTTGAGACGGGCCTCAACTGAGTTGAAGACGACACTCCCCATGGCCTCGAGATGTGACACCAGCGAAAGCCCGCAGTCCGTGTCCGCATCAACGCGCGGATAGACCACCGTGGGGGCCTGTAGCGGGCGGCCTTCGAGGTCGCGGAGGACGAGCCGACCGCCGTGGACACCCATGACCAGATGGTCGTACATCACGACGGCCTCCGGGCCGAACGCGTCGCGGAAGGCAGCGACGTCCTCTTCCGGATAGCCGAGATTGTGCTGCCTCGGGCCGAGGAGCAGCCACATGTCAGGGCGGGCGCCCTGGTTCTCCATGCTGTTCACCACGCCCATCGCCCCTCGATCGCGAGTCCGGATCCCGAGTCTTCCGCAGTTCTCACCAGCACACGTACATTCGGGGCACACCTCTGGGCCTGATTCACACCGGTCGGCCAGGCTCCTGGCCCGGAGTGACGCCGGTCAACTCGGATCCGCGGCACTGATCGACGGAGGCCTATCCCCCACAGCGTCTTACCCACCAGCCGTCGTCGGGCGAGGCGAACGGGTCGGGCCGGGTTTGGGCTATATACCGGTCGTCGAGCGGTTTCACCAATCCCGCGCGAAGGGACGGACCTTCTCGGTGCTGAGCCGTGCGCGGTCGTCTGCCGGTAAGACTTTCTGGAGGGCCACGGGTGTTGTGCCGATGCGTAGGCTGTGACCTTCTTTCTCCTTGGCCCCGGCCGCAGACCCGATGTTGTCGCTGAGCAGTCCGGACCCGGTGGGGTGCCCGCAGCAGGCAAGCGCTCCAGGTGGCGTTGGGGGGTGTTGTGCGGCTCCGTTGTCACTGCTACGGCCGTGGTGCTGACGGGTTCGGCCGGGCCGGTGCCCGCCCGGGCCCAGGCGCCGGCCGGGATCACCGCACCCGTCAAGGGCGCGGATGTGGTTCTCGACGGCGGGCACCTGACGCTGGGCCAGATGAACGCGGTGCTGGCCGGATCGGCCGGGCCCCTGCGGCTCGCTTCGTCGGCTGCCGCGAAGATGGACCAGGCACGTGCCGGGGCGCTGGCCGCGCTGAAGAGCGGCCAGCGGGTGTACGGGTGGAATCAGGCCCTGGGACCGCTGAAGGACCATCCGCTGACAACGGTGCAGCAACGGGATTTCCAGCGCAGGATTCTGCGTTCGCACGCGGCAGGGGTGGGTGAGGAGGTTTCGGCCGGGGTCGCCCGGTTGGCTTTGGTGTTGCGGGCGAACGCCATGGCTCGCGGTCACATGGGCGTGCGGCCGGAGATGGTGCGGCGGATGCTGGCCCTGGTCAACGCCGGGGTGACCCCGGTGATGCCCTCGGTCGGGTCGCTGGGAACCGGTGATCTGCAGCCCATGGCGGCCGCCGGGATGGTCCTGACCGGAGATGGCGCGATGGCGCGGCTGCGCGGGGGTCCCGCGCGCCCGGCCGGGCAGGTGCTGGAGCAGGCGGGCCTGCCGAGCACGTTCGCCCTGGAGGCGGGTGAGGCCTTGCCGCTGATCAGTGGGAGCGGGGTACTGACGGCACGCTACGCGGCTTCGGTGGTCCGGGCGGAGAGGTTCCTGGACCAGTTCGACGGTGCGTTCGGTCTGTTCCTCGAGGCAACCCGGGCCGAGGCCGGTTCGCTCGACGCGCGTACGCATGCCGAGCGCCGTGTGCCGGCCGAGGAAGAGGAAGCAGCTTTCCTGCGGGAGCTGACCGGGGACAGCGAGTGGATGACGGAGGAGGGACGCAGGCGCTTCGGGGAAAAGTCACCTCGGGTGCAGGACGCGGTTTCGGTGCGCGCGGCCCCGCACATCGTCGGCACGGTCCGCCAGACTTTGCAAGAGGCGAGGACGATCATCGGCCGGGAGGCGAATGCCTCGACGTCCAACCCGCTGCTGTTCAAGACCGGTTCATCGTATGAGTTCGTGATGGGTGGGAACTGGGACGGGGCGCAGATCGGTCATGCGCTGGACACTCTGAACGCGCAGATCACGGATGTGGCGGTGCTCAGCCACGAGTTGTCGGGACGGTTGATCTCCTCGAAGTGGAGCTACGGGCTGCCCGACAACCTGGCCGCCGAGCCGGTCGGGCTGAACTCGGGCATGGTGCAGGTCCAGACGGTCGGTGCGGCTCTGATCCCGGAGATGCAGGCGCGGGCGATGCCGGCCGGGGTGCTGTCGCGGCCGGAGAAGTTCGGCCAGGAGGACCACAACACCATGGCCATGGCCTCGGTCCGAAACCTGGACGACAATCTCGACCGGGCCGAAACCGTCCTGGCCGTCCAGTTCCTCCTTGCCGCCCAGGGCGTCGACCTGGCCAAGCCCAAAATGGGCGAGTTGACGCCGGCGAAGCGGACCACCGAACTCCACCAGCGGTTCCGAGACCACATCCCGGCCCTGGGCCAGGACCGCTGGATGACCCCCGACGTCGAAGAGGCCGTGGACCTGGTCAGGCACGGCCGACTGCGGCCCAACGGAAGCTGAGGCAGCGTACTCCGGCGGGCCCGTCCTCCTGGGACACAGGCAAACGCTGCGCGGCGCTGAGTACCGAGGAGGCGTACCGGGCCCTGGCCGAGGGCGTACCTGGTTGCCCGCCCTGTCAGCCAGACGTTGCCCTGGGTGTGCCGGAGTGACCGGCCGGCTGCAGGGTGGAGGTCAGCGAACAGAGAGACCCCGGGGTGGTCATGGACCCGGGGTCTCGTGCTGAGGAACCGCCCGCGGCTGGACTCCCCCACCGCCGGTGGCCGCGGCCGGGACGGCAGCAGGTCTGCCCACGGGGTGTGCGGGGTCTGGGGGACGGGGGACGGGGGATCATCGGGGTGTGATCACGCAGGTGACCAGCCGACCGGAGCCGCCCACAGCAGCGGAGGTGCTTCGGGCCCGGTACGCCGGGCGGCTGCCCGCCTCCCTGGACAAGGTCGCGGGGCCCAGGACGGGTCGCATCGAGCTGCCCCCTCACATCGTGTGGTCTGGTCTTCGGGTGTTCGACCTGGACCGCCCGAAGCTGTCGCTGCCGCGGCGTCCGGACCGCGCACCCTGGTCAGCCGGCACCGTCATCGGTACCAAAATTCGGGCACTGGCCGACCGCGGCACGGCACGAGACCTCGCCGCGTCCACGCCGCCGCCCAGCACCGTCCCCGCCCGGAGCCGGAGCGCCTCGGTGCCCGTCATGCACGCGACGGCTGCTTTCCCCTCGAAGACCTCCGCGACCGCCTCGTCGGCGCCGACTGGACCGACGAGCGTCCGAAGGTCAACGGGCAGGCAAGCTTCGAGGCGGGTCAGCAAGCGCGACGCCCCCGGTGAGGTAATGCCGGTCGACGAGCAGTACGTCGCAGTTGCGCTGGCGCTGCACCTACACCGACCACTGGTTCGCCTCACCGTCGCTCTCGTCGATCTGCGGCATGCGGCATGCGGGCGGCCAGTGGCGAGCGCTGACGAGCAGGCCCGCGGCGTGCGCGGCCTGCTGACCCCCAGCTGGTGCAAGGGTGCGGGCCAGGTCAACCGAGGTCCGGGCCGGCCCGAGCATCACGGTCCTGTGCCGGTGTGCTGCTTGTTCCGTACGCTGGCGGCATGCGCATGCGCCCCACGCTGAGCTGGACGCCTACCGAGGACCTACGGCCTGGCACCACGGATCCGGAGCCGGTCGCCGACGCGCTGAGGACCGGCGGTGTGCTGGTGCTCAGCGGGGCGGGCATATCCACGGAGTCGGGCATCCCCGACTACCGGGGTAAGGACGGGAGCCTGAGTCGGCATACCCCGATGACCTACCAGGAATTCACCGCCAGTGCTCAGGCCCGGCGCCGGTACTGGGCGCGCAGTCACCTCGGGTGGCGCACGTTCGGCCGTGCCCGGCCCAACGCCGGGCACCGGGCTGTGGCGGCGTTCGGGCGGCACGGCCTGCTCGCGGGTCTGATCACCCAGAACGTCGACGGCCTGCATCAGGCCGCCGGCAGCGAGGGCGTGGTGGAACTTCATGGAGGCCTGGACCGGGTCGTGTGCCTTTCCTGCCGCGCCTTCAGCTCGCGCCGTGAACTCGCCCGGCGGCTGGAGGGGGCCAATGTGGGCTTCGAGCCGGTGGCCGCCGGGCTGAATCCGGACGGTGACGCCGACCTCACCGACGAACAGGTCGGGGACTTCCGCGTGGTGCCTTGCTCGGGGTGCGGCGGCAGCCTCAAACCGGATGTGGTGTTCTTCGGCGAAGCCGTTCCGCCGCGGCGGGTCGAGCAATGCCGCGAACTGGTCGGTGAGGCGTCCTCGCTGCTGGTCCTGGGCTCCTCGCTGACGGTGATGTCCGGGCTCCGGTTCGTCCGTCAGGCAGCTCAGGCCGGGAAGCCCGTGTTGATCGTCAACCGGGATCCGACCCGTGGCGACCGGCACGCCGTCACCCGGGTGGCGCTTCCCCTGGGGACGGCCCTCACCACCCTGGCCGACCGACTGGACATCTCCGTAGACGGCCAGACAGCGGCCTGAACTGGGCAGGAACTGAGACCTCCGCGGTAGCGGGCCGAGGGACCTGGGGCGGGGCCGGTGCGGGTGCGGGTGCGCCTTCCGCCGCGAGCGGGCCACGGGTCGGGGACCGGCTCCCTCACCGACCTCGGCACGGACTGGGCGTGACGCACCCGCCCCCGGGGCGCTGCCGCCGGGTCAGTTCCAGGCCTGTCGTTCCTGGCCGCGAGGGTCGTCGACCTGGGTCCACTGCGCGTCGATGCGCATCGTGGCCCGGCGCTCGCTGTCGTACGGGTCCCAGCCGGGGTTGCTGGTCCTGGCGAACCGGACCCACGTCTCGTGCACTCGGGCGGCGAGATCCGCGGGGGGCTTGTCGGGCCGAGCAGGCCGTTGGGTCCGTTCAACTACGCGAGGTCGAAGACGAAGGGGAGCTCCATCGCGTGGGGTGGCGCCGAGCTCTCCGTTGAGGGCGGGAGCGCCACGCGAACTCGTGGCCGAAGGGGGCGGACTGGGGGTGGGCGGCATGAGCACTGGCCAGTGCCCAGCTGCCCGCGCCGAGCGCGGCGTCGCCCATGATGGCGGACCTCAGCTCACCGAAGGACGCCTCCGGGCGCGCCTTCCGGTACGTTTCGACGAGCTGCGCCGGATTCGGGTGCGCGCGTGCCGCCGCCGCGTCGACGTCGGCGCCGAGGCCGACGGAGACGGATTCGGCGGGCTGCGTGTCGAGGACCAGGCTGAAGGGGCTGAGTCCGATCAGCGGGTCGCTGTGCGTCTCGCTCTGCAGGTCGATGCCCGCGGGCCGGTTGGCGGCCTCGACCAGACGCTCGTCGGAGATGTCCGCGAAGGCGTCGGCATGGGGATCGGTGCCCACGGCCGTGGCTGCGGCCTTGGTGACGCGGGCAGCCTGCTCGGTCGTGAACGCCCCAAGGCCGCTGCCCCTTTGGACGATGATCCGGCGGAAGAGGCCCGTGGCTTCGGGGTGGCGAGCACGCCGCCGACAATCGTTGCCCCGGCCGACTGGCCGAAGAGCGTGACGTTGCGCGGATCACCGGCGAAGGCAGCGATATCCTCGCGCACCCGGCGCAGCGCGGCGACGACGTCGAGCAGGCCGCGGTTGGCGGGCACTCCGGGGATGTCGAGAATCCCGCGATACCGAGCCGGTAGTTCAGGGTGACGAGGACGACGCCGTCGCAGGCGAAGCCGGAGCCGTCGTACATCGAGGACCGCGTCGATCCGGCGACGAATCCACCGCCGTGGACGAACACCATGACGGGCAGGTCGCCGCCCACGGAGGCGGCCGTCCAGACGTTGACAGCACGGTGGCGTCCCGTACGCCGTCCCAGGACTCGTGCGGCTGCGGGTGCGTTGTCGGCCGCCCAGCCCGGAACCTTGCGGCGGGTGGCGTGCGCACCCTGGATGACATTTCACTGTCCTTGTCCACTGCCGTGTCACCCTGCGGCCCGGGGCACGGCTCCGGGGCCGTGGTTGTGGTGGTGGTTGTGGACCAACCGGATTTCAGAGTCGGTCGAGCGGGGCCCACCGCTGGATGCCGAACGCACCGCCGCTGCGTTCCCCCACGAAGTGGGCGGGCAGGACAAGCGCAAGTCGGCTCCCGTTGCGCGGCAGGGTCGCTTCCTGCGGTGCGGTGGCGTGGGCCAGCTTCAGGGCTGTCGCGGACGGGGAGCCGGGATCGGGTGTAGCCACCACCAGGGACGGTCCGCTTCCTTGCGGGCTCTGCAGCGTCTGCTGGGTGACTGTCAGTGTCCCCACCAGCGGGTGGCGCATTTCGTGGTCGGCGACATCACAGGCCACGATCCGGTGATCGGCCCACATCGTGGCGAACTCCGCACTGCGCATGGTCAGCTCGCCGATCAGCCCGGCCAGCAATGGATCGTGCAGCCACCAGCCTCATGGCATCACGCACGTCCCGTCTGACGTGACCGGCACCGGACCCGGTGAGCAGACGGTGCCTGGCCCTCTCACGGCGTGGCCTCGCTTGACCTTGACACAGTGACAAGGTCTTCACTGCAGCCAAGGAGGTGGTCCCGATGACCATGCCGAAAGAGGACACGGACATGATGCGAGCTCTCCAGGGATGGGAGAACAGCAGCTCGTCGGTGCGGCTTCAGGCAGCGCTGGCGGTCGGCACGACCCCAGACACGCGGTTCATCGACAAGCTCATCGAACGATGCGCGATCGAGCCCGAATTTAATGTGCGTGAAATACTTACGTGGGCACTCACCCGCCACTCGTCATCGATGACGGTCCCAAAGCTTCTCGATGAACTCCGCTCGGAGCGTGCGCAGGCACGAAGCCAGGCGTTGCACACGTTGTCCAAGATCGGGGATCGGCAAGCGTGGCCGGCGATCACACGGGCGCTTCTGACCGACGCCGACGACGAGGTGGCGCGGAGCGCCTGGCGAGCAGCGGGCGTACTCGTGCCCGAAGGTGAAGAAGCAGAGTTGGCCGGAGTGCTGGCGACACAGCTCGGGCGCGGCGAGCGTGAGACGCAGTTGAGCCTCAGCCGGGCACTGATCGCGCTCGGTGAGGTGGTCATGCCGACCCTGCGCGCCGCGATGACGGATCTCGACCCTCGCGTGCGTCAGCACGCGATCGCCACGGAACGGCTGATGCGCAACCCGGATGCCGGATTCGAGTTCGCGATCGAGGAGGCCAAGCGCATCGTAGCCCTCGGCACGACCAGCAAGGAGGGGTGATAGGCAGTGTTGATCGGTGATGTGGCACGACGGTCCGGGGTCAGCGCCCGCATGCTCAGGCATTACGACTCGCTCGGCCTCGTGCGGCCAACGGGTCGTACCGCCGCCGGCTATCGCGAGTACTCCAGCGAGGACGTCCGGAGAATCTTCCATGTCGAGAGCCTGCGGTCATTGGGTCTGTCGCTGCGTGAAGTCCGGCGCGCGCTCGATGATCCCGGCTTCACGCCCTCGGAGCTCGTCGACGACCTCATCCGCCAGACGCGAGAACGCATTGCAGGTGAGACGGAGCTGCTCACGCGACTCCGTCGGATCGGTGCCGCGGAACCCGCCGGCTGGGAGGACGTCCTCCAAACCGTCTCGCTCCTTCAGGCGTTGGGGTCAAAGAGCGCTGGAACGCGCCAGCGCGCGGCCCTGTCCTCAGTCTCAGAGGTTCCGGTGCCAGTGGAAGCACTGGTCGAGGCAGCGCTGAGCGAGACGGACCCCAACGTCGCCGGAGCCCTTCGATGGGCTTTGGCGCAGTTGGGCGATGGCGGATTGCCACTGCTGGCGGAGGGCCTGGGCTCACCGGTAGCCGAGGTGCGGAAACGTGCCGTCCAGTCCATCGCCGAGATTCCGAACGGTGAGGCGACCGCACTGCTGCGGGACGCCCTCGCGAACTCCCACATCGTGGTTCGCAGGTATGCAGCTCTGGCGCTCGGGGCACGTGGAGTGGCCGACGCGGTCCCGACGCTCATCGACATGGTCGTCGAGGAGACGAATGACGTCGACGCGGCCGATGCACTGAGCGCGCTGGCGAATGATCCCGCGTTGGCGGATCAGATCGCTACGAGGCTCATTGACTGCCTCGCCGATGGCACGGTTGAATCGTCTGCACGTCGACGGCTGACACAGGCGCTCGCGGATATCCCGGGAATCACAGCGTCACGCGCCCTCGCCGATCTGTCACATGACGAAGACCGTGCCGTTGCGCTTACCGCGGCATACATTCTCGGGATACGCAACGCACGATAACGGATCTTTCGTGCGGCCACTTCCCAGGCGCGGACGAGCGCCGGCACCTCGTCCGGCGACGCACGGAGCAGGAGGACGCGGGGCGCCACAGGGGGGTCGTCCGGGAAACCGCCCGCAGTCAGCAGCTCATCGTCCGGGCCCGCCCCCACGGCGTCGTCCGGGCCACCCCCAATCGCCTTACATGTCGCCGATGGTGAAGTGGTCGATCGTCGTGGTGTAGGCGATGATGCCGCCCATCACGGCGACCAGGGCCACCCTGGCCGGAGGCTTCCCGGGGACACCAGGCCGGCCCGGCGTACGCTCGTCGACAGGGGACTCGTCGTCGACATCGTCGAGGTGGGCGGCAGGGCTCACCGGGGCCGGTTCGGCGTGCAGTGTCCACCATCACCCATCACCCATCACTTCATCGTGCCCCTCGTGCTCGTCACCTGCCTCTATAGGCTCCTCGGCGAGCCGGACCCCGACGAGACTGCGGGAGGATCCATGACCGCGCTCGGTGACCTGATCGAGATCGACGACGTGACCGTGCTTGTCCTCGGGCAGGAACTGGATTTCGAGCACGATCAGCGGACGTCGCCAACGCCCTCGTACACCGGGTCGGCGACACGCTGGTGCTCGTCGACACCGGCGTCACGGCGGCCTTCCGCGCGGCACTGCGGGAGGCGGCCGACCGGGTCGGGCACTGGTCCCGGGCACTGGTGCTGACTACGCACGGCCATCTCGACCATGTCGGCAACAACGACCTGGCTGACGAGCCCCGGACCTACGAGGAGCGACCGCTGGAGCGGATTCGGATCGGCTCGCTTCCGCTTCGATTCACCGGCTGGACCTTCGCCGACGGCGCGGTCCGCCTGCTGCGCAGCCAGGGCCACTGCACCGGGCAAGTGATCGTGCACCTGAGGGACAGCGGCGTTCTTCACCTGTCCGACGAGGGCAACGGACCCTGCGGTGCGATGGTTGACGCCGACCAGCTCAAGATCCAGACCGCGCTCGGCGCCGTTGCTCTCCTCTTCGAGGAGGGAGAAGCCGCACTCCTCACCGACGGACACACCTTCGCCGTGCGCCGTGGCGCTGAAGCGGTGTCCTACCTGGACGGGCTGCTGGAACAGGCCACCGCCCTGCAGGAGGCGGCACTCAGGCTGACCAGAGAGAGCAGGCAGGTTCGGCCAAGCGCTTTCACCACCCGCTACGCGGAAATCGTCGCTGAACTGGGGGTCGGCGGCGCCAACCCGAATGCGATGTTCACCGCCATGATGGCGGTCAACCAGCTCCGCGAGATCGGACTACGGCCGGAGTCCGGCGACGTCGACGCCCCCTGGTCCCGGCCCACGCTCCAAAACCCCGCGCAGACGGATACGGCGTGGTCTACGGCGGCATCGCCGGCTGCGGACTGACGGGCGCGGAGCCTCAAGGGCCGCCAGGACCTCGTGGGGTCAGAACTCCGCCGCGTGCCGCGCCGCTGTCGGCGACCAACTCCCCGCACGACGTGTCACGGCCGTGCGCGGTGATGGCCGCCGAGACGCCGTCCGTACCAGCACCGGAGAAGGTGACGGTGAAGCACCGATGCTCCATCGCCTGGGCCGGGCCGAGAATCGGTGCGGCTCGCTCATAGATGACGGAGAACGACACCACCGCGCGCACGGTGGTGTCCGTACGACGCAGGTCGTACAGTCCTCCGTGCGCCGGTGCCATGTCGGGGCCCGAGGTGATCACTTTCCGCAATTCCTGCTGGTCGAAGGGAAAATCGGCCTTGCGGGCGAGGACCTGGTCCGCGAACCGCTCGGCGTACACCCGAGTACCCTCGAAAGCCTCTTCCTCCCGCACGTCCTCGCTGTGACTGGTGATCAGGAAGGCTTCGGGCATCATCGCTGCCACGACCCGGCAGAACTCATGGGAAGAGGTCGGCAGAGTCCAGCTCCGTGCAGCACCCGACCTGGCGGACTTGGGGGCGCCCTAACTGCTGCACACCTCGATGACAGGTTTGGTCGAGCCGTCCGGCGTGTGGGTGACGCTCTTGCCATCCCGGTTGAACGTCACCTTGTAGGTGCGGTCCTCCGTCTGGCCCGGCTCGAGGATGGCCTGGACGTAATGGCCGCTGCCATCGATGACGACGGCGCGCCCCTGGTCGATGACGACGTATGCGTTCCCCCTCAGGCCGCACATCGGCAGCCCGTTGACGGCTGGTGCGACCTCGCCCACGCGGTAGGCGCGCGAGGGTGTCGGTGCCGGCTCGGGGGCGTGGCGCGGGTGGCTGGATTGCCTGAGGGTGTCGACAGCGACGGCGGCGTTGAACTGTGAGCCGTTCGGGCACTGTCCGTCGATGCCCCAGGTCTGTATCCGGTCGGGTTCGTAGTTGGGGTCGCCGGGCCTGCCGCGTACGTCCGAGGCGATCTTGGTCGTCCCGATGTAGGTCTGACCGCCGTACTCCGTGCCGAGCTGGAGGCGCAGCAGAGCCTCGCCGAACAGTTGGGAGCCGGCGGTGATGGTTGGGGGCGGCGACTTGCTGACGGGGCAGACCACGGTGATTTGCAGCGATTCATTGGGCCCGACAAGGGAGGGCGTGGTCCAGGCCGGGGCATCAGGCGGCGGGGCCTTGGCCGAGGTGGCGGACGCGGCGCCCACACACAGTGCGCCGGCGCAGGCGGCGGCTATCAGATGTCGAGACACACGCATGGCATCAGCCCTTCTGCGGCGGACACCCCCGAGCGGTCCATCTATAACCGCAAAGCGAGATCATTACTCCATTCAGGCCAGCCGACACACGTTCCCTCTCGCGTCGTGCCACCGCGCAGATCGGCCCCAGGCCAGGCTGGCCGAGAAGGCCGGCGCGACCGAAACGAGGCCGCGGCAACTCTCGCTCAGGAGACCCATCCGCTCATCGACGCCATCGCCTCCGAGACGGAGTCGGGCGCAGTCGCGGCGCACCAGGCCAGACCGGACGGCACGTGGGAAGGATCCTGCGGGCCGTCCAGGCCGCCGCCGATGCCGATGCGGATGCCGAAGGCCGGATCGACTGGAGCAATGGTCAGCATGGGCGTCACCTCCTGCCGGGCTCATCAGCAGCGGCAGGGCTCAGGCCCGCCCACCGAGATTCCCGGCAGACGAACCACGCCCACCCGTTACCGGCCCGACGAGGCGTTGGGCCGTTCAAGGGGGTCAGTGGGGTGATGCCCCGCAGTTGATCCCCGTGCGTGAGCAGATCCGGGTTCCGCGACCGGCGCGCGCGCCCGGCCGACGGGCGCACGATCACAGCCCTTCCAGGTCAGGTCCACGCGCCCACTGCCCGGCCGGCGGGCGCCGTCACCGCCGGACGTGTCAATTCCTCAGCCACATGCGCACGACGTGCTCAGCTCGTGCTTCGAGATGGACCTGGTCGCACGATCGTCTGATCGCTCCAGCCCTGTGCTGCCGCGGTAGGGCGTGATCTTTACGGGAGTCCGACCAGGCCCCAGCCCCGTAGTCCGGCTTGTGTGACCACCTCACCCCACTCGTGCATGAGCGCGACGGCGTCGTCGAAGGTACCGGGCCGGGCCGCCCAGCCGCGGGCCTCGGTGTTGAAGGGCTCGCGGAGGTCCTCCAACCGGGGTGCGGCCACTTCCCAGGCGCGGACGAGCGCCGGCACCTCGTCCGGCGTACGGAGCAGGAGCACGCGGGGGCGCCACGGTGCGGGGTCGTCCGGGAAACCGCCCGCCGACGGCAGGTCATCGTCTGGCCCCGCCCCCACGGCGTCGTCCGGGCCGTCCCACACCAGACCGCCCAGGAAGCGGTCGAGAGCGTCCCTCAGGTCGGGCGCGGCCGACGCCCTCATGTCGCCCCAGGCATTGGCCAGATGAAAGTGCCAGCTGTACGAACCGGTGGTCCCGAAGAACCGGTACTCAGCGCACCACAACGACTGCCGCTGCCAAACCCAGCCACCCCTCACCGCAAGGTCGGCCTCCTCGCACGGAACGCAGCAGAAGTCCGGGTACACGGCGTCGGTCAGCACCTCCAGGCGCCCGCCCGCCGGTATCCGGGCCAACTGTTCCCAGTCGGCCATGACCACGGTGATGTCCAGTCCCATCAGCACAGGCTAACCACCGGATGCGGAGCCGATCAGGCCTGGGCGGGCAGGGAGTTCTGCGCGTGATCGGCCGGGCAAGGCCTCACCGGGGTCGATGGCGGCGTGGAGAGTTTGCTTACGCGCTGTTCCTCAGGGCCGGGGTCAGTTCGTACGGTTGCGTTGAATGCCTGAGCGGGAATGGATGTTGATCGCGCGCCGTGCGCCGCCTCAGTGGAAGTGGTACTCGGCCGGCTGCGGGAGCTGGAGGACCGCGCGAGGCGGGAAAGCCGGGTACGCAGCGCGGTGGAGGAGCTGTTGGAACAGCGCCGCAGGCAGGCCCGATCTCGAAACCCCTTTGAGGGCCCAGGTCGCCGGCTGTGAAGTACGCGCAGGGCGGCGGGTTGACCGACGCGGGCCGCGCGGGGGCGGATCCGGCTGCAGGCCGTGGAACGCTTCGAGGGCGGGGAGAAGGACCGGCAGGTCGGCCGCACTGCGGCTGTCGGGTCGGGCAGGCGGCCTTCCTTCTCCCGCACGCGGTCCCCGGAGCCGGGAAGGCCGCCGCCCCCGCCGAGAGCGGCAAGGGCAACGTCACCCTCGGCTCCCGCGTCCTCGCCGCCATCAGCCTCGTCATCGGCCTCGTCTGACTGAAATACCTCCGGTGGCGGAACTGACCAGGCCTCGAAGCCGTCCAGGAGCCGTTCGCTCCCGCCGTGATCTCCAGCGTGTAAGTGGCCCCTGCGGGACCGCCCGTGTGGTGGTAGGTCCATCCGGCCGAGCCCGCCTGGCAGGGCGTCACAACACGCCCAAAGATGCTCCTGAATCCCCGCCCGGGACACCAGCCGTCTCAGGAGACACCTTGCACATCCGAAGAACATTCCCACCCACCCCCACCAGAACCTCGCGCGGCCGACAGAGGTTGTGGCTGCTGTTCCTGTCCGTCGGCCTGTTCACCTCCGCCGTCGGCTCCGGCCCCGCGGCGACCGCCGCCGGGGGCCCGTCCCCGGCCACGCGCTGCGACAAAGCGCCGACCGGCGTCAGGGTCCAGGACCACTGGCTGGACTTCACGGTCCCGGCTGGGCTGATGCCGGATCCGAAGTTCGACGGCCGCCCGGCGAAGATCCAGGTCCACCGCGTCCGGCCGGTGTACGCCCACGGCAAGTGTCGCGGCGTGCCCAACCGGGCCGCGGTGCTGGTCCACGGCAGCCGAGTCCCCGGCACGCCGTCGTTCGACCTGCGGCACAACGCGCCCGACGGGGGCACGCTCAGCACGCAGCGGGCACTCGCCCAGGCGGGCATCGACACGTTCGCACCCAGCCTGCTCGGCTACGGCCGCTCGACACGCTTCGCGGACGGTCTCGACGACCCCGGCAACGCGAGCCTCAGGCCGTACAACGCAGACGGGAGCTGCTCCCACCCCGAGGGGTGCGACCGCGCGCACCTGCCGATCTTCCCCCTCGACCAGCAGGGGACACTGTTGCTGAACAACCCTCTCGACGGGCAGCGGCGCCCCCACTCCAGCAATCACCGCTTCGCACGCACCGACGTGTTCGTACGCGACATCCGTCAGGTCATCGACCACGCCATCGCTCGCGCGAAGCCGTCGGACGGCAAGGTCACCCTGATCGGCTGGTCTTTCGGCGCCAACTACGCCGCCAGGACGCTGCACACGGATCCGGCGTTCGCGAAGGAGAAGGTCAACCGTGTCGTGTTCCACTCGTCCGGCTTCGACACACCGACCGAGGAGGTGACCCCGCCAGCGGGCTTCACCAGCTTCCCCACGAGCCTCGCCACACGGATGTCCATCGTCTCGGGTCCGACGATGCCGCCCGGGCGGGCCGAGGTCTGCACCGGCCACCGGATCCCCGGCACGCAGGAGCAGTTGTGGGGGCAGATGATGGAGGAGGACCCGTTGGGCAGCACGTGGGGTGGTGACAGCCCGACCAACCCCGCCGGCCTCAACCGCTCACCGACATTCTCCCTGTACGGCTGGAACGCCCAGGTCGCGGGAGAGCTGACGACGACGCCCTCGCTCGTCATCCACGGCACCGACGACACCGTCGCCAACCCGGCCTGGGGGCCGGCCATCTACAACAGTCTCGGGACGTCCGACAAGGTACTCGTACAGGTACGGTGCGGCAGCCACCTGCTGCACCTCGCGGGCTGCTCGGGCCCCCGCTGCATCCCGGAATCGGGAACGCCGTACGGCGGCCGCCCCGGCCGCCCCTGGGCCGGCCCGCACTCCACGTACCAGGCGGCACTGACCGAGTGGATCGAGAACGGCACCTTCGACGGGGCCGCGAACGGCCACTTCGTGGTCAATGAGAGCGGCGTGGCGAATCCGGCCGCCAGCAGGTGAACGTACGAAGGGCCCGGCATCGGCCATGTCCGATGCCGGGCCCTTCGTACCTATGACCGGCAAAGCGGCCTGCACTCCAATTCCCTTGCCGGTCTGACCATTTGTGAATCTCTCAGCCTGGGACGTCTCGGCGATCCCTTCGAGCGGGGCCCCGAACACTCCGGCCTCCGGCCACTGCCGACGCCACCGCTCCACCCACCGCTCCGACATCACCCCATCCGGGTCAGCAGCCCATTGCCCAGGTGTGGGAGTCGCCGTTGTCGTTCGCAGCTCCGTTGTAGTTGACCTCCTGGCCGGGGGCCAGACAGATGGTCATGTGGCCGCCCTGGTGTGCCCGGGAGTACACCTTGACGTGGTCCTTGATACCCGGACCCGAGATGCCGTGATTGGCCCACGAGGAGTCCTCGTCGGCGATCCAGGACTCCCACCAGCCGTCATCGCCTGACCAGTTGGCGCGCTGACCACCGAAGTCGGCGCTCTCCCAGGCGCAGAACTGTCCGCTGGGACAGTCGGCTGCGCCGGCCGTGGTGGAGACCGTCAGGGCTCCGGTCATGGCGAGGAGGGCAGCGGCAGCGGACGTGATGATGCGTTGCATGGTCATGAGGGGTTGTGCCCTTTCGGTTCTGCTGGTTCCAGATCTTTGGTCGGGTCGGTTCTCTGACTGAGCCCATGGGGGGCTTTTGCGGCGGAGGTCAGGTTGGCAGCTCGTTGCAGGGCGAGCTTGCGCAGCTGTCGGTAGGCGGCCAGTTGCTCGCGCCGCTCGGTACGTACCTTCGCCAACAGGGCGGGCTCCAGGCGGGATTCGATCTCGGCCAGGCCGCTCTCGCGGTTGCAGCGGTCTGTGACGGCCGGTTCCGGCTGGTCCGGGTGCGTTCCGGACAGGTGTCCCGTGCAGCGTTTCCAGCGGGCCGTCGCGGCGCGGTGATGGGGGTCATCCGTCATCCGCGCCTGTGCTTCCGCGCTCAGATTGTTGACGATCACCTCGGCTTCGAACCACCGCTTCTGATCGCCGTAGAGAACGCGCCGCGCGTCGGCGAGGCAGCCGTCCGTGTTGGCGGTGACCGTGTGTCCGGTGGGGAGGGTGAAGGACAGCTCGCGGGGGTCAGTGCCGAAATAGGCGGCCTGGAAGCGCTTGTTCTGGCCGGAGGTGGTCTTCGGGTCCTCCGGTACGGACGGCAGGGTCAGCCCCTGCCCGGACAGACAGCGGGTGACAAGGGCAAGCTGCGCGTACTTGATGAGGTCGCCCTGAGCTTGTTCGCCGGCCGGGATCTCCCGGTGCGGGGATGCGGTCGGAGGAGCGGTGCAGCCCGTCAGCAGCAGCGCCACGGCCGCGCCACAGACAACGCGGATCAGTCGCACAGTCCGGCCGACCTTGCAGTCCACGGTTCCGGCAACGACGCCGTCGAGACGTACCTGTCCCGCGCTACGACGGTGATGATCTTCCTCACTGCCGGTGAACGAGCGCTGTCGCCGAAGGTCACGCCTCGCAGAGAGAGGCCGCGGGTGAGGCGGCGGCGGTCGTGCCTCAGGTGGTGGGGGTCAGTCCGGTGGGAACGTCCCATTGGTAGCGTCGGCCCTTGTTCGTCAGGCGCAAGCCCTGCTTGAAGACGGCCAGGCCCAGTTCGTTGGACGCCTTCGCCAGGAGGGGCACGGTGTCACCGGCTCGGCCGTAGCCGAGGCTGAGGGGTGACTGGGCCTGGAGGGCGAGCTGGGTGAGGTCGGCCGGCGGGACGGAGACGACGTCGGCGGCGCGATCCCCGGCGAGGTGGCGGATCAGGGTGGGTCCGACGCCTGCGAACAGCGGCCCCGGCAGGCACTCGCGGATGAAGTCCAGTACCCCCTTCGTCAAAACCGTTCCGGCCTCGGAAGAACGCTGCTGACGGTGCAGGACGGCGTCCACCAGCGCGGTGCCGTCCTCGAACCGGGCTGGGTTGGCCCGCTCTTCGACGCCGAGGATGTGCCCGATGACCCGCCAGATGTGGAAGAACGCGTCCCGGTCCGCGGCCGGCAGATCCACTCCGAGCCTGCCCAGGCCCCGCGGGATGATGACCGAGAAGCTCATCAGCGTGGCGGCCAGGTCCTCTTGGTTGACGGGCAGCCCCCAGGAGGTGTCCCAGTCCTCGCGGCGGGAGAGGTGGTAGCGCATGGTCGCGTGCAGCAGGCGGATCTTCTGCGCCGAGCGCACCCCGAGGCCGCCCGGCGCCAGGCCGCCGGTGTCCAGGACGTCGACCACGAACTGCGCTGTCTCCATCAGCCGCCGGTACACCCCGGAGGTCAGACGCGTCGAGCGGTAGAGCACTTGGGCGCCGTCGGCGCAGCCGTAGCACAGCGGCAGGGAACCGCACAGCAGCGTGGTGACGATGTGGCCCTGGTAACGCCCGAGCAGTGCCTGGCCGCGTTCGATGAGGGACGGATCGGCCCAGGAGGGCAGCAGGGCGCTGCGGGCGAAGTACTCCTCAAGTTTTGGAGGCAGGCCTGCGGGGACCGCCTCACTGTTGTGGTCGATGCCGGCCAGTGCGTGGCGTACCTGCTCCTCTTGGCCGAGCTCGTAGACCTCCTCGATCGCGGCGTCGGCGAGCGGGTCGCCGGCCTTGCGCAGAGGGTCCAGCAAATCGTCGGTCCATACGTGTGCGGGCATGCGTACCTCCACAACCGGATTTACCGGCACCAGGGAAGAGAGGGCGAGTATGGGGCGATCGCTCCGAAGCGCCCGTGAACACGCACAGTTGTAGGACCCCGGCACCGGTGGGTACACCCCCGCTCACCCGCACGGCGCAAGCCGAATCGATCCGTCGCGCCCAACCGGCTGAAGCCTGCGGGCCCACTCCTCTGAGCCGCCGCGGGTTGGCCGCCGCCATCTGGGCCGGCCGGGCTCACTGGGCCGATACGACACGGTGCCCCGTGGTCCGACTGGAAGAGGGGGTGGCGCACTCCGTTTAAGTGTCTGATTAAAGCCATACAGGACCTGTGTGGTTGCACGATATTCCTTCCTCCAAGGGTGAGCCGCGGGAGATCCGAGGACGATCCCCCGCCGCCGCACGGGAGTCCGGGCGTCGGCCCGTCAACTCCTGGAGGAATGTCATGCGTCGCCGTCTCGTCCCCGCCCTCGCCACTGCCACCATGGCCGCTGTCCTCGCCCTCGCCGCCCCCGCCTCCGCCGCCCCCGCGGACAAGCCGCAGGTGCTGAGCAGTTGGACGCAGACCAGCGCGTCCAGCTACAACGCCTGGGTCTCGGCGCGTGCCAACCAGGGCAACTGGTCGGCGTACGGCTTCGACTGGTCGACCGACTACTGCTCCTCCTCCCCGGACAACCCGTTCGGCTTCCCCTTCCAGACCTCGTGCGCGCGCCACGACTTCGGCTACCGCAACTACAAGGCGGCCGGCTCCTTCGACGCCAACAAGGCCCGTCTGGACGACGCCTTCTACGCGGACCTGAAGCGGGTCTGCGCGCAGTACACGGGCGTCAAGAAGACCTCGTGCGACAGCACCGCGTGGACCTATTACCAGGCGGTCAAGGCCTTCGGCGTCTCCCCGGCCAACGGCTTCCCGGCAGATGCCCCGGCGGCGGCGCCCGCCGCCTGACCGTTACGGACCCACGGCTCGCCCGGCGAACGGCAGCACATCCTGCCGGGCGGCCGGGCGGCCGGGCCGGCCGCGACTCTTGCCTCGCCTATTTGCATCAGTCCCGGAACGTCGGCCCTGCGTCCCGTGAAGCGGGTGGCGGGTCGCGGCCCGGGCCGATGTTGGGCGCCGACTCGTCGCAGTGGGGCAGGTCCGGCGGGGTGCGTTTCCGACGGTCTTGCGCTCTAAATGTAGGAGGCCATCAGGTCACGATCCACTGTGATGGTGTCGTGGTCCAACGGGGGCAGCCCCAGGTGGTCACAGATCAGTTGGGTCAGCTGCCCCTCGTAGTTCTCGTTCTCGTAGTCCAGCCCAGCCGCTGTGATGAGGGAGGCCACGTCTTCAGCGCGCGGCCCGGTCCGCCGCTTCTCGGGTGATGTCGGCGTAGAGGCGGAAGAGGACTGGGCGGGCTTCGCCGCCTTCTCGTTCGTGCAGCGCCGCCCAGCACCGGGCGATGAGCTCCCGGGCCTGAGTGCCGGGCCAGGGCTGGGGCAGGAGTTGAGGCGGCAACAGCGGGTCGGGCTCCATGGCGCGGGTGAGTTCGGCGGCCAGCTCGACCGCGATGGTGAGGCGTGCGGACGGGGAGAGTCCGGCAGGGCCGGTGAGTCGGGCGAGGCGGGGCCGGGCGATGCGGCTGAGGCGGTGGTAGCGGTCGGCGATCTCCTGGAGGGGCCACAGGCGGCGGGCGAGTTCGGCAGGCTCTTGGGTGTCGCCCTTGCGCAGGTCCGTCGTGGTGAGAAGGGTGAGCGCGCTATGGGCGCCGAGACGGTGGGCCGCTTCTTCGACGTACGGTTCCCAGGTGTTGGCGCAGACGTACAGTCCGCCCTGGAGCGGGGCGCCGCCGAGGTGGACGAGCGTCTCGCGCAGGTCGTCACGGGCCGTGCGCGCCGATTCGGGCACCGCGAAGGCGGCCAGGTGCCAGACACCGTCCCAGGGCGCGAGCCCGGCGTCCTGCTGGAATGCGTGCCGGAGGAAGTCCGCGTTGGGGGCCAGGGCACGCGTGGTGTCCACGGTCGCGTGCAGCTCCGCCTTGCGGCCGCGGCCCTCGTGGGTGAACCGGCCCTCGGCCACGAGGCGTTTGACGCACAGCCGCACCTGCTGGTCGCTCATGCCGAGGGTGTTGGCGACGGCGTAGAGCTCGTCCGCGCCGACGGTGCCGTCCTCGCGGATCAGCGCGTGGACGAGCATGCGGGTGGGGATCTCGACGTGGTCCTCCGTCTTGGCGCTCACAGTTCTCTCACCCCTCCAGCCCCTTTCGTTCCGACGGCGCGACGCATGGTGGTCACCGCTCCGAATCCCAGCAGCCCCCGCAGGTAGGGCGTGCCCTCGGTCCGCACGGCCGTGAAGCCGCGCCGCTCGTACAGGGCCCTGGCTCGCGGATTGGTGTCGATCACATCAAGTCTGATCTCCCGGCAGTGCTGTTCCGCCGCGACGGCGGCCACTTCCTCGATGAGCAGGCTCCCGACGCCGCGGCCGCGTATGCCCGGGTCCACGGCGATGCCGTCCATGACGAGCTGTCCGGGGGCCGGGTGGCGTTCGAACAGGGCGAGGAGCAGGAGTCTGCGCAGTCCTCGCACGTGTCCGTACGCGCGCAGCACGGCGGAGGCCGATCCCCCGGTGAGGGCACGGCCGCCGAGCTGGTAGCCGGCGAGGCCGACGAGCTGCCCGTCGAGGAACGCGCACACCGCGCGATCGGCGTTCAGGTGGGCGGCGATGAAGGGCACCGCCTTGTCCGGCGGGTTCAGCGCGGGGCCGAGTTTGCGGCCGAAAGCGTCCCAGTACAGCTCGGCCGCCCGCCGCTCGGCGCCGGCCGGAAGGCCCCGCCGGACCGTCACTGGTCCAGTACCGGTGTCCGTCGCGTCCAGTCCCATGCCTGCCACACCCTCTCTTCTCGCTGCACCCGAGACTCAAAACTATCATTCTCATGACGACCGTGCTCGAACTGATAGTTTTAGTGAGCGCTCACCCGAACAGAGGCGGTCAGATCCCATGTGTCCAAAGATCCAGCCCAGACGGCACGGGCTCCGCATCACCGCGTGGTCACTCGTGACGGTCCTGGTCGTGGCCGCCGGTCTCGTCGGTGTGGTGCTGTGGCAGCACTCCTACGACATGGACGAGCAGCGGGTTTCGATCCGTCACGGCGGCCACACCCTCGACGGAGTACTGGCCACCCCCAAGGACGGCCGCAAGCACCACGGCCTGGTCGTGTACGTCCACGGCGACGGCCCCGTCGACGCCACGCATGACGACGGTTACAAGCCCATGTGGGAAGCGAACGCCAGGGCCGGCTACGCCTCACTGTCCTGGGACAAGCCCGGCGTCGCGGGCGCACCCGGGAACTGGCTCGGTCAGTCCATGGAGGACCGGGCCGACGAGGCAGCCGCCGCCATCGCCTGGGCGCGCGCCCGGCCGGACATCGACGGCGAACGGATCGGGCTCTGGGGCGCCAGCCAGGCGGGCTGGGTCCTGCCGAAGGTCGCCGCCAAGACGCCCGTGAGCTTCGTCATCGCCGTCTCGCCCGCGATCAACTGGCTCCAGCAGGGCCGCTACAACCTCCTCGCCGAGCTGCGCGCCGAGGGCGCATCAGCAGCCCGTACCAACGCGGCGATCGCCAAGAGCGACACCACCCGAGGGCTGCTGCAACGCCGCGCGCCCTTCGAGGAGTACGTCAGGGCCATGGGCGGCGACGCGGACGGCATGACCGCCGATCGCTGGGGTTTCATCTCCAAGAACTACACCGCGGACGCCACGCAAGACCTCCGCGCCCTGCGCGGCGTACCGGTGCTGCTGGCCCTCGCGGGTCATGACATCAACGTGGACACCGCCGACACGGAGCGCGTCTACCGCCAGGTCTTGGACGCGGGCGGTGCGATGACGGCCGAGCACTACCCGGACGCGTCCCATTCATTTCTCAAGCAGTCCATCGAGCAGTCGGACCTCAAGATCACGCTCACGGCGCTCTTCTCGCCCCGTTCACTCTTCGCGGACGGATTCCTGGACGACCAACGCGAGTTCCTCAAGCGTGTACCGCCCGGTGCACTGTGAAGCGAACGCCGACAGCCGACGTGCGGCCCCCGCGTACGCGGGGGTCGCACGTCGACGCCGCATGTCCGCGCCGGTCAGGCGTCGTGAGCGCCGAGGAAGTGGAATCCGGGGCGGGGGTGCATCAGGAACTCGTGGTGCGAGATGTTCCAGGCGTAGGCCCCGGTGAGCGCGAAGATCACCCGGTCGGCAGTGCGGAGAGCGTCTACCGGGGCGCCGTGCGCGAGGACGTCCTTGGGGGTGCAGAGCTGACCCGAGAGGGTGGCGTGGCCGGTGACGGTGGCCGGGCGGGGCCAGCGGTGCGGCCAGTCCTCGACGGGCAGCACGGTGAACGGCTGGTCGTGGCCGCGGGTGGCGGGGGTGCGCAGGTGGTGGGTGCCGCCGCGGACCACCGCGAAGTCCTCGCCGTGGCTCTGCTTCACGTCGAGCACCTCGGTGGCGTACCAGCCGCAGTACGCGGTGAGGGCCCGCCCGGGTTCGATGCGCAGGGTCAGCCCGGGGTGGCGGTCGAGCAGCTTCTCCAGCCCGGTCCCGAAGGCGGTCCAGTCGAAGCGCGCGGCCGGATCCGCGTAGTCGACGGCCATGCCGCCACCGACGTTGACCTCGTCGATGCTGATGGCGTGGCGTTCGGCGAGTGCGGCGGACCAGTCCGTGATCTGTTCCGCGACCTCGAGCTGGGCGGAGGCGTCCAGGCCGCTGGCCAGGTGGGCGTGGATACCGCGCAGCCGCAGTTGACGGCCGAGGGGGCCGGCCAGCAGGCGTACGCATTCCTCGGCGGTGTCCGGATCCATGCCGAACGGGGTGGGCCGGCCGCCCATCGCGAGGGCGACCGAGTCGAGTTGGCCGGAGGCGACGGGCAGGTTCACCCGCAGCATGATGTCGACGGAGGCCTGCGGCGTGGCGGCTTCCAGTACGGCCGCCAGCCGGTGCAGTTCCTGTACGCCCTCCACGTGCCAGCGGTGCACCCCGGCGCGGACGGCCTCCGCGATCTCGGCCGGGGTCTTGCCGGGACCGCCGAAGGCCAGCGGGGCGTCCGGCACGGCCCGGCGCACGTGTGCCAGCTCTCCCCCGCTGGAGACCTCGTAGCCGTCCACCGCCCCGCGCAGTGCGGTCAGTACGGCGGGCTCGGGATTGGCCTTGGCCGCGTAGTACAGCTCGACGCGGGCCGGCAGCGCGGCCCGGACCGCCGCCGCGTGCGTGCGCAGGGCGTCCAGGTCGTAGACGTACGCCGGGAGCGCTTCCGGCGTGAGCGCGGCGACGTGGTCGCGTACCAGAGGGGTGACGGTCATCGGGTGCTCCAGACGGACGGGCGGGCGGCTTCGGCGAGGACGGACTTGGCGATCGGGGACGGCAGCTGGACATAGCCGGCCGCGCGGTCGGCCTTGCGTTCCCAGCGGGTCAGCAGGTTCGCCTTGGCGGGAAGCGGGACGCCGGCGAGCAGGGCGCTCAGCCGGGGCGGGCAGCCGTGTTCGTCGGCGTAGGACCGCAGGGCGCTTCGGACGCCCTCCCAGAGGGCGCCCTCCAGCTCGGGGTACTGGTCGGCCAGCGCGGCGAGCAGCTCGGAGATGTGGTTGACGAGGAGGCAGTAGACCACCCGGTCCCAGCCGCGCTGGGCGTCGTAGGCCATCGGCCCGGCGACCTCGGGGGGCAGCTGCGCGAGCAGCGCGGCGTTCTGCTCGGGGACGAGCTTGGTGCCCTCCAGGTCGCGGAAGAGCACCTGGGCGGGGTGCCCGTCGCCGTCCACGCCGATCAGTACGTTCTGCAGGTGCGGCTCCAGCACCACGCCGTGGTCGAAGTAGGCGGCGAGCACGGGCGCGAGCAGCAGTCGCAGGTACGCCGCCCACCAGCGCAGGGCCTCCTGCGGTTCGGCGCCGTGGAGGAGCCGGGAGATGTGGGCCGAGCTGGTCGGGTACTCGTCGGCCACGGCCGCCGCGAGCAGCGGGGTGACGCCGGGCCGCACGGAGTGGTCCAGGCCGTCGCGGACGATCAGTCCGAAGCCCTCGAACAGGGCGAGGTCCGGGGTGCCGTCCGGGCCGGGCAGGGCCAGGGTGCGGAAGGCCGGCTCGCGCAGCATGGTGGCGTCCGGGAACCGCTCGGCCAGCTCGCCGAGCGCCGGGGCCAGCAGCCTGGTCAGCGCGACGGCGCCGGTCAGCTCGTAGGCGGCGTTCTTGCGCAGGCAGTTGGTGATCCGGACGTTGAGGCTGAACTTCAGGAAGGCGCCCTCGCCGTAGAGGGTGCGCACGGAGGCGGTCGGGGTGAACGGGGCGCCGCCGGGGCCGAGGTCCAGTACGTCACGGCGCTCGATGGCCGCCCGCAGCGCGGGGTTGTCGCGCAGCAGCTCGTACTGCCAGGGGTGTGCGGGCAGCAGCCGGTATCCGGCGGGGACCTCGCGCAGACCGTCGATCAGCGCGGTCGTCGCCGGGTCGAGGCTCTCCTCGGCGAGGAGGTGGGCGCGCACCGCGAGGTGGCGCAGCGGGAAGGAGGCGCGCGCTTCCGGCGCGTACGCGGCCCAGGCGGCGCGGCCCTCCGACCGCGACTTGGGGGCGGGGTGGAAGCGGTGGCCGAACAGCAGGGCCTGCTCGGACTCCAGGTAGCGGTCGGCTTCGGCCTCGCCCCGGTCCGACAGCGCGCTGGCGACGCCCTCGTGGCTGGAGGCGACCTGCCCGAGGAACTCCTCGTTGCCGACTCCGCTGCGCAGGGTCAGTTCCTGCCCGAGGTGCTCGGCCAGCTCGTGCCAGCTCAGTTCTGCCCAGCCGTCCGCGCGTTCCTCGAAGACCGGCCCGGTGAAGCGGTGCGCGCCGATCAGGGAGGTGCGTCGCAGCGCGACGCGGAGCAGTACTCCGCGCCGGGGAAGGCGGATCAGCAGTCGGCCGTCGACGACGGCGCTCTGGTGCTCGGGTCCGGACACCTCGCGCAGCAGGCAGTTGAGCAGGGTGTGCGCCACCGCGTGGTCGGCGGAGGGCAGGCCGACGGTGGGCGAGGTCAGCGACTGTACGGGCGCGGGCATCAATGACTCCAACGGGTACGGGGGAAAAGGGCGAGCGCGGCCGCGCCGAGCGCGGTGGCCAGCGCGGCGGCGGTGCCGATCAGCACGGGCGCGGAGGCGCCGAGCGTGCTGTTGGCGAGGGCCGCGACGGCGCCGGCGGCTACCGCGCCGCCCTTGGAGACGAATTCGAGGGTGCCGAACATCCGGCCGGGGGCGCGGCCGCTCGCGGCCTCGGCGGCGAGCACCGAAAGGCAGACCAGGCCGAGGGTGAGCCCGACGCCGAGCAGCAGGCGCACCAGGACGAAGGTGAACAGCGAGTGGGTGACGGCGTGGCCGGCGAGGCCGAGGGCGACGAAGGCGAAGCCCAGCGCGATGCCGGTCCGGGGGCGGTCGAGGAAGCGGCTGTGCACCCGGGCGGCGAACACCAGGTAGCACAGGTGGGGCAGGGCGAACAGCACCCCGGAGACGGTTCCGGAGACGCCCGGCAGCCGTTCCTCGACCAGGGCTATGAGATAGGGGAAGGAGATGATGGTGGAGAAGACGAACGCGAACTCGAAGGCGTAGAGCAGACGCAGCGGCCCCGCCGCCGGTACGGGCCGGGGAGCGGTGTCTTCCTCGGTGCGGGACGCCGGGCGGCCCGGTTCGGGCAGCATGGCGAGCAGTCCGGCTGCGGCCAGCGGAAGGACCGCCATCACCAGGTACTGGCGGTGCGGTGATATCCACGGGGTCAGCGCCCCGACCAGGATCGGGGCGGCGACCAGCGAGGCGCGGGCACTGCCCTGCATCAGGGTGAGGGCCTTCGACAGCCCGGGGCCGTCGAGGGCGGCGGCGAGGTAGCCGTTGGTGGCGGCGAAGGTGCCGCCGAGGAAGCCCTGCAGTACGAGGGCGACCGTGAAGGCCGGCAGGCTTTCCGCGGCTCCGGCGAGCAGGAAGGAGACGGTGAGGCCGAGTTGGGCCCGCAGCAGGAGCCGCTTGCGGCCGAAGCGGTCGGCCAGCCGGCCCCAGAGCGGGGCGCCGAGCGCGCTGAACACCGTCGGCACGATGTAGAGCACGCCGGCCCAGCTGCCGGTCGGGTCGCCGAGCGCGGGCAGGATGGCGGTGAGGTACGGGGGCAGGCCGAGGGCGGCGAAGGAGGCGACGAAGTAGCACGCGGCGATGGCGTGCACCTGCTGGCGGTCGAGGCCGGCCGAGCGTCTCCTGGCCGTCGCGGGGTCTGCCACGGTGTCGGCGCTCATCGGGCGATCCCCGCCCGGTGGAGGTAGTTCGGGCCGCTGGTGTAGTGCTTGTTGATGTCGGCGGCGCCCGATCGCTGCTTGCTGAGCAGGGTGCCCGCGGTGACCATGGCCTTCACCGGCAGCCGGTCGGCCTCCAGCAGGTCGGCGCGCAGCGCGGTGCCGTCGTCGCCGAGGCGGTCGACGGCCTCCGTCAGCCGCTGACGCAGCATGCCGAGGGGTCTCTCCAGCGGGATCCGGCCCCGCGCGGACAGGGCGAAGGCCAGGGAGGCCGTGCAGAGGTGGCCCGTGATGGTGGTGAACAGGTCGGTGAGCGGACGGTCGCTGTCGGAGAAGATCCGGGCGTCGTCGAACTCCTCGGGGCGCGGAGCGAGCTCGCCCAGGGTGGCCTTCAGGCGCAGCCCGTTGATCCGCAGGCCGTCGTTGTCCTTGTAGAGCAGCCGGAGTCTGGTGGCGCCGTCAACCCGGTCGAACACCAGCGAGGTGTTCTGCTGGTGCGACTCCAGGGCGATGCCGTAGCGGAAGAGGGCGGTCTGCCAGTCGAGCAGCAGGGTGAGGAAGGCGTCGTAGAGGGCGAGCGGGTCGCCGTCGTAGAAGCGGTCGGCGAGGTGGTCGAGGACCAGTCGGCCGCTGGGCGCGGTGGCGGGCAGCGAGGCCAGCGGTACGGTCACCGCTTCGTCCAGGCCCGCGGGGTAGCGGCGCAGCAGCACGGCGATCAGCTCGTGGCCGCCTTCCGCGTAGGTCTGCTCGTCGGCGTGCAGGATCGTTTCGGTGAAGCGCGCCTGCAGGCCGATCACCGTCTCCAGCAGGCGCTGTCCGGCGGCGCCGTCCGGCAGCACACCGGCCTTGATGGTGCGGCGGTTGCGCATGCCGAGGGTGGCGGTGGCCAGCGGCAGCTTGAGGTGGCAGCGGGGGTCCCGGGCGACGGCCACGGTCCGCATGGAGAGCGTGGGTACGACCTCGAGGTACGGCTTCGGGCCCTGCACGGCCACGCCCTCCAGGCCGGCCTCGCGCAGCGCGTCCGCCAGCGGGGCTCCGGCGGTCAGCGGGTGGACGGGCAGGGTGAGGTGGTCCTCGACGGCCAGTGCCGGCAGGCCGATCGCCTCGGGGGTGGGCCACCAGTCGGGCAGCGGCTCCGCGGTGTGCAGTTCCAGCGCGCCGACGGGTACGGCGATCCACCGCAGCAGGAAGGGCGGGTGGAACTCCGGTGCGTAGCCCGCCAGTTCCGCCTCGGTCAGGCCCGACCGGCCGCGCGCGGTCGGGTACACCGGGTGGTCCAGGTAGGCGGCCAGGGTGTCCTGGGCTATCGAGGCGCCCATGCCCGACCAGTGGGCGGGGTCGCTGCCATAGCGGGCCGCGAGTGCGTCCAACACCTCGGGCTGCGCCTTGTCGTGCAGCTCCATGGTGGCCAGGGTCTGCCGGCACTCCTCGGCGAAGGCGTCATGGCCGACCCGGTCCTCGGGCTCGGCCCGCTCGCGCAGCGCGGCCAGGATGGCGTTCAGGGTGACCAGTTCGGCCCCGTCCACCTCCAGGAGCGGCAGCCGTGCGGCGTACTCGCACTGGAAGCCCTCCTCGGCCACCGGCAGCAGCAGCGCGCCGCCGTCCTGGTCCCGGTCCAGGCGCAGCCACAGGCCGTCCGCCCGGTGTACGGGGACGCTGCGGGTGCGCAGCCCGAGTACGTCCTCGCGCAGCAGCGCGGACAGCACCCGCAGGGTCAGGCTCTGTTCGGCGCTCACGGGGTGATCTCCCACTGGTGACCGGCGGCGAACTCGGCGGCAACGCGGCGCAGTTCGTTCAGATCCGGGCCGAGTGTCCAGATCATGCCGAGGTAGTCGCGGTTGGTGCGGTAGTGCGGGTGGCGCTGGCCGACGGCCCGCAGGGGGCGGTAGGAGAGCTCGACGCCGTCGATCACCAGGTCGCACGCCTCGGGGGCGGCGCTCAGGGTGCCGGCCCGGTCGGCGAGGACGGCCAGGTTGTGGGCCAGGATGTCCGTCCGGGCTCCGAGGTCGGCGGGGAGCGCCTCGCCGAGGTGGGCGCGAAGGACGAGTTCGAAGTAGGGGATGCCCAGGAACCGGGCCATCGCCAGGTCGGTCCGGTCGCCCACGGCGCGGTAGTTCACCTCGATGATCCGGGCCCGGCCGTCGGCCTGGACGACGAACTCGGTGTGGCAGGCGCCGAGGCCGACCCCGACCGCGTCCAGCTGGGCGAGGACCTGGTCCACGACGGGGCGCGGGTACTCGTGGACGAACTCCATGACCTCCTCGATGAAGGCGGGGAGGGCGGAGATCTGGGTCCGGAAGCCGCCGAGTACGTGGCGCACGGTGCCGTCGCCGAGGGTCTCCAGCGTGCACAGTTCGCCGTCGAGGAACTCCTCGATCACCAGGGCTGCGCCCGTGCGGCGCTGCTGGATGTCCTTGGCGAGCCGGATCAGGTGGTCGAGGTCCTCGGCCAGCGCCACGTCCTCGCTGGCCACGCCCTCGCGGGGCTTGACGATGCAGGGGAACGGGATGTCGAGTCCGGCGAGTGCGGAGGGGTCCTGGCCGGGGGCCAGTTCGGCCGACCGTACGGCGTCCAGCCCGCGGGAGGTCAGGTGGCGGCGCAGTTCGGCCTTGTTCTTGGCCCGGAGCGTGGCCTTCCAGTCCTTGGCGGGCAGGTCGAAGTACTGGGCGGCCAGAGCGGCCTGGGTCTGAAGGTGGTCGCTGTTGGTGAAGACGGCGTCCGGTGCGTGGTGGCGGGAGATGCGGCTGACGACCTCGCGGAAGTCCCGGACGTCGCACTCCAGCACCTCCGGGGCGAAGGGAAGTCCCGCGTAGGCGCGGCGGTGCGGCTCGGCCGAGTCGGAGAGGACGGTGACGTCGAGTCCCAGTTTCGCGGCGGCCGGAAGGAAGCCCTCCGTGACGGAGTCGGTGGGGTTGAGCGCGAGCAGGTACAGCCGCATGGGGACGGTCCTCTCCTGTGGTGGTGACGGCGGTGGTGCGGTAGGGGCGGGCCTCGTCGGCCCGCCCCGGACCGGTGCTACTTCGGGGCGTCGACGCCGGCGGCCTTGGCGATGTCGTTCAGCATCTGGTCGGCGGCCTGCACACCGATGCCGGACATCCAGGTCTCGTCCGGGACGTTGAAGACCTTGCCGTTCTTGACGGCGTTCAGGCCCTGCCACACCGCGGTGCTCTGGACCTCGTTCTGCTTGGTCTTGGTCGGGTCGTCGGCGACGGTCACGAAGACCAGGTCGGCGTCGGCCTTGTTGATCTCCTCGGCACTGACGTCGAGCATCGCGGCGTCGACGTCCTGCGACGCGGGGCGGGCGAGGCCGACGTCCTTGAGCACGGTGCCGCTGAAGGAGGCCTTCTGGTACAGGCGGGTCGGACCGGCAACGAAGCGCACGACCGAGGCGGTCGGCACGGTACCGCCGTTCTTCTCCTTGATCGCCTGGCCGAGCTTGGCGGCGCGGGCCTGGTAGTCCTCCAGCGCCTTCTTCGCCTCGGCGTCCTTGCCCAGGGCCTGGGCGTACAGGGCCAGGTTCTCCTTCCAGGGCTGGCCGGTGGTCTCGGCCAGGACGGTCGGGGCGATGGCGTTGAGCTTGTCGTAGACCTTCCCGTGGCGGACCTTCGAGGAGAGGATGACGTCCGGCTTGAGGGAGGCGATCAGTTCCAGGTTCGGCTCCGTCATCGGGCCGACGTCCTTGGCGTCCTTGACCTTGTCCTTGAGGTAGTTGGGGAAACCGCCCTCGGTCTTCATGTGCGGGGAGACCGCGCCGACCGGGGTGATGCCCAGCAGCGTGACGTCGTCCAGCTCTCCGCTGTCCAGGACCACGACGCGCTTGGGCTGGGCCTTGATCTCGGCGGTGCCGGCGGCGTGCTTGACGCTGCGGGGGAAGGAGGCGGCGGAGCCGGCGGCGGGCTCGGAAGCGGCGGCCTTCGGGGTGTCGGCGCCCTCGCCGCCGCCGCAGGCGGCGAGCAGGGTGGTGGAGAGTGCGAGGGAGAGGACGGCGACGGGCAGTCTGCGGGCGAGAGCGGTGCGGGCCATGAGGGTTCCTAGTCTGTGCACGGGGACGGGGTGGAGCGCCGGGATCCCGCCGCTGAAGGCGGGCCGGAAGAACGGGAGCCGGTGATCGGGGACGGGTCAGACGGCTGCGGTCGGTGCGCTGACGCGGCCACGGGCGGAGACGCGCGCGGACGGGATGACCAACGGGGTGCCGGTCTCGGGGTCGGGGACGACCCGGCAGGGCACCTGGAACACGGACTCGACCAGTTCCGCGGTCAGCACCTCGGCCGGCGGCCCGGCGGCCGCGAGTTTGCCGGCGTCGAGCACGACCAGGTGGTCCGCGTACCGGGCGGCTTGGCCGAGGTCGTGAAGCACCATCACCACCGTCCGGCCGGCCTCGGCGTGCAGGTCGGCGACGAGGTTCAGTACGTCCAGCTGGTGGCGCAGATCCAGGAAGGTGGTCGGCTCGTCGAGCAGCAGCAGTTCGGTGTCCTGGGCCAGGGCGAGGGCGATCCAGGCGCGCTGGCGCTGGCCGCCGGAGAGCTGGTCCACCGGCTGGTCGCGCAGAGCGGCGGTGCCGGTGCGCTCCAGCGCCTCCTCGACCGCCGCCTGGTCCGCCTTCGACCAGGGGCTGAGCATCCGCTGGTGGGGGAACCGGCCGAGCCTCACCAGCGACTCGACGGTGATCGCCTCGGGCGTGACGGGCTGCTGCGGGAGCAGGCCCATCCGGCGGGCCAGGACCCTGGCGGGCATCCGGTGGACGTCGGCGCCGTCCAGGGTGACCGTTCCGGAGGCCGGGTCGAGGAGCCTGACCAGGCCGCGCAGAAGGGTGGACTTCCCACACGCGTTGGGGCCCACGATGGCGGTCACCGCGCTGCCGGGGATCGTGAGGTCGAGGCCGTCGATGATCACCCGGTTGCCGTAGCGCAGGTTGAGGCTCTGGGTGGCCAGCTCGTTGGCGGTCATGAGTCGTTCCTCTGGGGAAGCCGGCCCTGGCGGATCATCAGCCACAGCAGCCACGGCGCGCCGAGGGTCGCGGTGACGGCGCCTACCGGCAGGCCGTGGACGGGCAGGACGTGCAGGACGAGAAGGTCGGAGGAGAGCAGCAGGACGGAGCCGAGCAGCGCGGTCAGTGCCAGCGTCGCCACGGTGGGCGGGCCGGCGAGCAGGCGGACCAGGTGGGGTACGGCGAGCGCCACGAAGGCGACCGGGCCGGTGAGCGCCGCGGCCAGCGAGGCGAGTGCGATGGTGAGCAGGAGCAGCCAGAGCCTGTCGCGGTTCGGCTTGAGGCCCAGGCCTCCGGCGGAGTCGTCGCCGAGGTCGAGTACGGAGACCCGGCGGTTCATCAGGAAGGCGCCGGTGGCGGTCAGGGCGATCGCGCTGCCGGCCGCCCACACCTCGGGCCAGTTGCGTCCGTAGAGCGAGCCGGTGGTCCACTGCATCGCCGAGGTGGCGAGTTCGGCGGGGAACCGGACGATCATCAGGTTGACGGCCGCGGCCAGGCCCTGCTGCACCGCCAGGCCCACGAGCACCAGCCGGGTGACGGCCATCCGGGAGCGCCATGCGAAGCCGCCCAGCAGGACCGCGGCGAGCAGGCCGCCGCCCAGCGCGGCGAGCGGGATCATCGCCTGCGAGGCGCCGGTGGCGAGCATCAGGGTCGCGCCGAAGGAGGCGCCGCCGGTGACGCCGATGGTGTCGGGGGACGCGAGCGGGTTGCGGAACAGCCGCTGGAGCATCGAGCCGGCCACGGCGAGACCCGCGCCGGCGATCAGCGCCGACACGACCCGGGGTGCGCGGAACTGCTGCACGACCAGCACGTCACCGGGCTCCCCCAGGCCGACCAGTGCGCGCAGCGCGTCCCAGCCGGACATCTTCACTTGGCCGGTGGCGAGCGCGATACCGGTCAGAAGCACCAGCAGCGTGACCGCGACGGCGCACCACAGCAGCGTACGACTGCGCGCGCGGGCCCTGGCGCTACGGCGGCCGCGGGCGGGCGCGGCCTCGGGGGTGGTGAGAACGGCGGTCATCGGGCCACCTTCCGGGCCAGCACGGCGAGGAGCGGCGCGCCGAGGAAGGCCGTCACGATGCCGACCTCGATCTCGGAGGGGCGGGCCACGACCCGGCCGAGCACGTCGGCGGCGAGCAGCAGGACCGGACCGGCGATCAGGCAGCCGGGTACCAGCCACCGGTGGTCGCCCCCGAGTAGCGGGCGAACCAGGTGCGGGGCGGCCAGGCCGATGAAGGCCACCGGCCCGGCAACGGCCACCGAGCAGCCGGCCAGCAGCACCACGGCGAGGCCGCCGATCAGCCGGATCCGCGCGACCGGCACGCCGAGCGACTGCGCCGCCTCGTCGCCGAGGGCAAGTGCGTTGAGCGCCGGGGAGATGGCGAAGGAGGCGACCAACCCGATCACCACGAACGCCAGCACGGGGGTGAGCACGTCGAGGTTGCGGCCGCCGATCGAGCCGGCCAGCCAGAACCGGGCCTCGTCCAGGGTGCGGTGGCTGGCGAGCATCAGCGCGGAGGTCCAGGACATCAGCACCACGCTGAGGACGGTGCCGCTGAGAGCGAGCCGGACCGGGTCCAGGTCGCCGCCGCGGCGGGACATGGCGAAGGCGGCAAGGGCGGCGGCCGCCGCCCCGGCGAAGGCGAACCAGAGGTACTGCACCGGCTGGTCGAGACCCAGCGTGAAGATGGCGGTGACCACGGCAAAGCTCGCACCGGCGTTGATGCCGAGAGTGACGGGCGAAGCCAGGGGATTGCGGGTGACGCCCTGGGCGACGGCCCCCGCCACTCCGAGTGCGCCGCCGACCACCAGGCCGATGAGGGTCCGCGGAACCCGAAGACCCGTCACCACGTCAGCGTCGCCGCCGTGCCCGCCGCCGAACAGTGCGTCAAACACCGTGGGCAGAGGGATCGCACGCGTCCCGAGGGCAAGGCTCATGGCTGTGCACAGCAGCAGCGCACCGAGGCCGGCGGTCAGCAGCAGGAGCCGCCGCACCGCCGAGGCCCGTTGCGCCGCCGGGGCTGTGGGAGCCGGCAGATCGAGTTTCAGCACAAGAAGCGATCTTAGGTTAGGTTTACCTAAATTCGTCAAGTCGCGTCCACCGGAGCGCCGTACGAAGACTCCACCACGGCACTATAAGGTGAGCCTCACCTTAGTCGATGTTGGTCGATGGTGGTCAACGTTGGTCAATGTTTGGAGCCCCCATGTCCGAGACGCAGCTGGTCCGGCCACCCGTCGCCGGTCTGCTCGACGGGACGTACCGGCGCCTTACGGAGCTGTGTCCCGCGCTGCGCGTGGAACTGACGACGACCCAGCCGCCCCGAACGCCCGCACGGACCTGGGTCGAGGCAGCCGGACTCGATCAGCACCGCGAACAGCTCATCGCCGACGAGAAGGCCCGCATTCTGGCCGAGTACGACTGCACCCCCCGCGGACACGTGGCGGCCTCCCGCCTGCTCCATCACTACCTCTGGTCCCTCTGCCTGCTCGTCAGCGGCCCTTGGCACCTGGAGCGCAGGGTGCCGAGAATCCGGCCCGAGGACCTGTGGATCGACTCCCGGACCGGTGACCTCGCCCTGCGCCCCGGTGACTTCGCGTGCCTGCCCGGCGACCCTGCCGCCGGCCGACCCGGTGCGCGGGTCCTCGCCGGGGAGGACGAGCTGCGCGCCGAACTGCGCGCCGTCGTCGCCGAACACGTCACACCCGTACTCGACGCCTTCCAAGACCTGCTGAAGCGCGGCCCACGCGCCCTGTGGGGCATGGTCACCGACGATCTCGCCTCCGCCATCTGGTACGTGGGACGCATGCTCGGTGAGGAGGAGGACGCCATCCGCGCCGCCACCGCCGTACTCCCGGGCGACACTCCGCCCTTCCCCGGCGCCGCCGCGTTCCGTCGACTGCCGGGCACGGACGGCCGCGTCCACCACACCCGCACCCGCCTCGGGTGCTGCCTCTACTACGCCATCCGCCCGGCCGAGGCCTGCCTCACCTGCCCCCGCACCGCCGACGCCGAACGCGTCCGGCGGCTGGAGCAGCCGCCGACCGCTTGAGCGCGGCGCGATGAGAGGGAAATCACCTCTCCGCCCCGTCGTGGCCACTGCTCAAGCGTCACCAAATGGGACAAGCCACCCATATTTCATATTCAACTCGGTTTATCTACATATACCCCTTGACGGTGCGTCAGTCGCAAGGGCCCGATGCATAATCGGGCCCGGTCGTCTCCGGAAGCGGTGGAGCCATCGGAACGCCGACCCTCCCCCTCGGCGGAATTCCGCACCGGACCGATCCTCAAGGCGTTGTAGATGTCCCTGGTCAGCCGCACCCGCCTCGCGGCCCTGCTCGCCGCGCTCACCGTCGGCGCCGCCGGGGTGACGACCTGGGCCTACGGATACGGGAACGCGCAGGAGCCGACGGCCCCCGAGGTGACCTTCCGCCCAAGTGTGACCGAGGGCACAGTGCTTCAGGTCGTCGCGCATCCCGACGACGACCTCTTCTTCATGAACCCCGACCTGAGCCGCTCCATATCGACGGGCGTCAAGGTCGCCACCGTCTACCTGACCGCCGGCGAGTCCGACGGCAGGAACGAGGCCCACGGCCCGCACCTGGAGGACCCCGCGCGCCCCGCCGACCACGCCGCCTACGCGGAGGCCCGGCAGAACGGCATACGCGCCGCCTACGCGCAGATGGCCACCGGTGACCGCACCAGCGCCTGGCAGCGCAAGTCCGTACCCACCGTCGGTGGGGGGAGCGCCGAGGTGGACGTCCTCGTCGCCAGGCCCGAGGTCAACCTGGTATGGATGCAGCTGCGTGAGGCCCGCAGCATCTCCGACGACAATCCGGACAGCCTCCGCGGCCTGTGGGACGGCAAGGTTCCCGCCCTGGGCGCCCAGCTGGCCTCCGGGACGCCGGTCAAGACCTCGTTCTCGTACACCAAGGAGCAGGCCGTGGAGGCCATCGCGGACGTCTTCGCGATGTACCGGCCGACCACGATACGGACTCAGGACCCGACGCCCGGCCGGTCGCACGGCGGCGGCGCCTTCCTCGACCACCAGGACCACATGTACGGCGCCCGCTTCGCCCAGGCCGCGGCCGAACGCTACGCGAAGTCCGCGGGCCGGCCGCACTTTTCGGTCCAGAACTATGTGAGCTACCCCAACAGCTCCCTGCCTCCGACACTCGACCCGCAGGCGGCCGAAGAGAAGCTCGCCTACCTCAAGACCTACGCCTGGACGGACCACCAGGACTGGTGCGGCAGCCCGGCCGGCTGCGGCGACCGCAAGACCGCGACCCGGCCCGCCGGCGCCGGATGGAGCCAGACCATCCGCTACAGCCGGGGCGACGGCACCTCCTGGATGACCGAGGGCGTCCCCGGCCGGCTGTGGGCCTTCGCCGTCCTGGACGGCCGGATGGCGTACTGGTCGCGCAGCGGCCCCAAGGCCCTCTGGCAGGGGCCCCGGTTCCTCCCCGGCGCCGGCATCGACGCGGGCATGACAGCGGCCCGGCTCCCCGACGGCAGGATCGCGGTCTTCGGCACCCGCACCACCCTGGGCGCCACACCCCAGGAGTACGGGCGCGACCTCGTATACGCCGTCCAGGCCGCGCCCGACGGTGGCTTCGGCCCGTGGCAGTCGCTGGGCACCCCGGACACAGACGACATATCGGGCACCTCGGCGATCAGCGCACCGGCCGTCGGCGTGGACCCCACGGGCCGGATGACCGTGTACGTACGCGATTCCCGGCGCACCCTGCGCGCCCGCGCACAGGCGACCCCGGACGGCGTCTTCGGCGCGTGGCAGGCCCTGGGCGGGACCGGTCTGCAGGGCGACCCGGTCACCGCGACCGACGGGGCGGGGCGGCGCCACGTGTACGCGGCCACGGCCCAGACCGTGCTGGCCTGGGTGCAGCCGACCGCGGACACCCCGTTCGCCGGCCCCTTCCCGACCGGCCTGCCGGCGACCACCGGTCCGCTCTCGGCGAGCCCGCAGGGCGACGGCGTCCGGCTGTACTTCCGCCGCCCCGGCACGGGCACCGTCGGTACGACCCTGGCCACCGCGGGCGGGCCCGCGCCGACGTTCTCCCAGGTCACCGAGGCGGGCGGCGAGGGCGGCTACGGCGCCGTCGGCGTCGCGGGCCACCTGCTCGCGGGCCGCGCGGGCGCGGGCACGCTCGGCGTGTCGGGGCCGGACGGCGCGCCGTCCTGGTACGAGTCCCAGATGCTCTTCACCGGCGCACCGGCGGCCGTGGCCGAGGTGGACGGCACGGCCGTCGCCGCAGCCCTCGGCCTGGACGCCGGTCTGCACATCACGACGGCTCCTCCGGCCGGTTCCGAACCGCTCGGCAGCCGCCCGCCCTCCTCCCCGTGGCACCGGGCGGTCCAGCCCTCGACGGTCGGGCAGACCGGGCGCGCGGCCTCCGTGTCGCAGCGCTGACCGGTGCGGGCGAGGATGGCGGCGGGCCACGCCGGGCCCGGCGAGGCCGACTCCTCACCTCCTGACCACCTGACCACCTGACCACCTGACCACCTGACGATCGAGGCTCCCATGACCCCTTGCTCCACCGCACGCGGGCGCGCGGGAACGGGAACGGTCCGCGCCGTGGCCTCCGTCGCCGTGCTGGTGGCCCTCGCCACCGGGTGCAGGAACGACGCCACGCCGGCCTGGGGGTACCCGGAGCTCGGGGCGACCCTGGGATCGATGTCCCGGGCCCTGGAAGAAGGCTGTGACGGGACGGCCCCCGAGAGCTGTGCCGACGACCTCGACCGGCTCGACGCCTTGGCGCAGCGCGCCTTCGCCGAGGTCCTCGACCACCAGCTCCTCGACGACGCGTACCTCGAAGCCCGGAACGAGGTGGACCGGGCGAGGGAGCTCCGCCTCGCCGCTGCGGCGCACGCCCGGTCACACGGTGATCCGCACTACCTCCCCCTCGGACGGGCGGTGGCGGCCGAAAGACTCGCCTATCGGAACCTCCTGGCCGCGCTGGAGAGGATCCGCACCGCACCGCCGCCGGGTGACGGGACGGAGCCCGTCTGAGCCCCGGCCCGTGCCCGTACCCCTGCCCTCCCCTCCGCTCCCCGCCCCACCGCAGCGTGAGCACTACGGCCGCAGGGGCGGGGTGGGGAGCAAAGCGCCGTCGAGCGCCACGAGGGACAGGACGGTGATCGAGCCCGTCCACGCGAGGGGAGCGACCGAGGAGGGCCTGCCCTCCTTGTCCACCTTCTCCGGCAGCTCGCCGAGCGAGTTCCTCTTGGAGAGGATCCAGTCCAGGACCTGTTCGGCCTTCGCCGGTCTCGCCGTAGCGGCCCATGCGAGCGCGAAGAACGCCGTACTCGGCGTCCAGGCGTTCGCGCCCCAGGGCGCCGTGGGGTCGTTTCCGGGCGTCAGCCCGCCGTTGGGCAGGAGCAGCGCCCGGTACGTGGCGTCCAGCGCCCCCGGCAGGCCGACCGGGGCCGCGTTGAAGGGCGGCGCCATGAACGCCACCGCGCTGTCGTGCCCGTGCCGTCCGTCAGGGGTGCGCTGGTACCCCAGGGAAGCGAACCGCGCGGAGATCCCGGAGGAGAGCCGCCGCGCGGCCCCGGCCCAGCGTGCCGCGTCGTCCGGCCGGTTCGCCTCCCGGGCGAGGTCCGCGGCGGCGTTGAGCCCGGCGAGCAGCGGCGCGGCCGTACCGATGTTGGCGGTGGCCGTCATCAGCTCCCAGTAGTCGGGGGACGCCGGGGGGAGCCCGTCCGCCCGCAGGGAGCCGGCCGCGTGGTCGGCGGCCTTGCGGATCACCGGGTAGAGAGTGACCAGCCGGGCCTGACGGGTGGCCCGGGGGGCCGTCCGGTACCACTGCCAGGTGGGCCAAGGGACCCAGCCGTTGGCGTCGAGCTGCCACCGCCTGTGGTCGGGCGGGCCGGATCCGTCGAGCTTCGTCCGCGCCTCCCAGGTGCCGTCCTTGCGCTGGGTGGCGGCGCTGTAGCGCAGGATCCGGTAGGCCTCCGCGTCATGGCCGGTGTGTGCGAACGCGGCGGAGGCGAAGCTGGAGTCGCGCGGCCAGGAGTACTGCCAGCCGGGACTCCACCCCGCGGCCATGGCGCCGTTCGGCTGGAGCAGGGCGCGCATGGACAAAAGAGCCCGCTCGGCCGCCGTGCGGTGCGCCGCCGACCTGCCCGGGACCCGGCCGGACGCCAGCCAGGCGCGGCTCTGCGCGATCTGCTGCCGTGCCGCCGGATGGTCGGGGGCGACCACTGCCGACGCCGTCCCGGCGGCGGGAAGGTACATCCACCGGCCGGACGCCAGCCGCAGGACGTTGCTCCCCTCGACGTACCGTGCGCCTCGGGCGACGGACCGCGGAACGCCTTCCACGGCGGTCGTGTTGGACAGGAGACCGACGGTGGGGACGACGAGCATCGTCAAAGGCACGTAACGGCGCTCGGCCTGACCGCGGCTCGGTTGGCCCGCGGCGAACACGGGAACGGCGACGCTCGCCAAGGCCGCCGTCACGACCGCCCAACGGCTGAGAAGGACCCGCGGCATCGCCACTCCCTCCGCCGGTCCCGCGTAAGCGTGGACCCGGATTTCTCATCCTGGGAGAGCCATGCGAAAGTTGCCACGGAATACCGCCATCCGGGTGAACGAGGAGTCCCGAAGCGCCTCGCGGCTCCGTACCCGTCCCGGCGCACCCGGGATGCCGGTGGCGGCGAGCCGTGCACATCATGGGTGGGCCGTGCGGTCAGCGCACCCGGCCGGCGCATCGGCCGCCTCTTCGGCCCGGCCCCGCTGCGAAGGACTGGTAGATGAGCACTGCTGCGGCCGAGGACGAGGACGTCCAGCCCCCTCCCTCCGAGATCGCCCGGGATACCGGCCGCCCCCTCCTACGACTCCTGCCCGCGGCCGGGGCGACGCTCGTCGCGGCGGCCGGAGCACTGGTCGCCGTCGGATGTTTCCTCGGGCTCTACGTACGGCCCACGTCCGACGACTGGTGCGCCGCGTGGAAATCCCGCGACATGGGAGTCCTCGGCATCGCCTCCGATTTCTACATGACGCAGAACGGCAGGATCACCAACGCCCTCCTGAGCGGTCTCGTCTACGGAGACGGACTGGCCGGGACCAAGATCCTGCCGACGCTCATCGCCGTCTCCTTCACCGTCGGACTGGTCCTGCTGGGGCGCCACTTCGTCCGGTTCCTCGGCGGCAGACCCCCGATACTGGTGCTGACCGCCTGCGCCCTGGTCGTCCAGGCGCTGCTCTACTTCGCGGGCACCCGCAACTATCAGGTACTGCTGTGGGCCCCTGCCACGATCTCCCACACCATTCCGAGCGTCATCGGCCTGTGGGCGCTCCTGCTGGCCGTCCGGACCGTCGGCCATCCCCGTACCGCCGTCCGTGCGGCCGGCTTGGTCTCGGCATTCGTCATCGCCTTCGCCCTCGGCACCCTGAGCGAGCCGTTCTCGCTCGTCAGCGGACTGCTCGTCGGCGCCGTCGGGCTGCTCTGCCTGCCCCGGCTCGGCCTGGCGCGGGACTGGCGTCCCTTCACCTGGTGCCTGCTCTGGTGCTCCGGACTCGTCTGTGGTCTGGCCGTCCTCTACACCTCCCCGGGCGCCCAGTGGCGCCGGGCCCAGCAACCGGCCAAGGATTCCCTGCTCTCCGCGCGCGAACTCAAGGGCACCGTCAGGGACTGGCTGCACATGTGGGACTCCGTCAGCGGGCAGTGGGCCTACCTCGGAGCCGCCGCCGTCGGCGTCCTCCTGGGCCTGGCGTGCGTGCTCCGCGGTCCCGCGCCCGGGAAGCGGGAGCCGCGGCGGACCGTCCCGCGCAAGGTGCTGATCGCCGCGCTTCTGCTCCCGGTGCCCGTGGTGCTGCTGGGGTCGTTGGCGGTGGTGGTGGGCCTGCGCAGCGGCTACGGCCCGAGCGGGTGGACGTACGCCCGTACCTGGACGAGCTATCTCGTACCGATGGAATTGGCGCTCTGCGGCTACGGCGCACTGCTGGGAGCGCGGGGCGGTCGGTGGCTCTCGGGCCGCCGCACCACCGACGCGGTCCTCGTGACCTGCGCCGTGGCGGCGGGCTGCCTGGCGCTGGCCTCGATGGCCGCGCTCGTCCCGAACGTCCGGCAGCTCACGACCACCACGGTCGCCCGTTCCGAGGCCTGGGACGCCCAGGACTCCCGCATCAGGAGCGAGGCCGCGCGGGGCGCCACGGACGTGGGCTACCGGCCCCTGTACATCGGCAGTCTCGCCGAGCCCTTCTTCACGGGGAACTACGAGCGGGACTGGGTCGCCGCCTGCGCGTCGAAGTGGTACGGCGTCGAGCGGATCCACCGTCGCTGAGCCGCAGCCCGCGTCATCCGCCGACGGACCAGCGGGGGCTTCGCCTTCTCGGCCAGCTCCTCCTGGCCCGGGGGCGGGTCGGGGCGGGTCGGGTCGGCGATCTCGACGGGTTCAGGGAACCGGGCGCAGGCCGTCGAGGGTGACGGCGACCAGGCGCCCGACCGCGGCCTGTGAGGTGAAGGCGGCCGCGGCGGTCAGGGCGTGCAGGCAGTACTGGGCGAGCTCGCCGGGCGGGACGTCGCCGCGCAGGTCACCGGCCTCGGCTGCCTCGGCCACAAGGTGCTGGAGCATGCCGTGCAGGTGCCGCTCGGCGTGGGTGACGTGCTCCCCCTGGTGCAGGAGGGCGGCGAGTTCGCCGCCGTGCCGCTGCCGGGCGATGCCCGCGTACGCCTCCAGCACTGCGGTCAGGCGCTCCACGGCCGTACCGTTCTGGTCGCGGATGCCGGCGAGCTGGTGGAGGTGGGCGGCGACCTGGCGCTCGTGCCAGGCCAGCAGCACGGCTTCGACGTCGGAGAAGTACTTGTAGAGCGTGGCGCGGCCGATGCCGGTCTGTTCGGCGATCTGGGACATGGTCACCGACCGCAGGCCGCCCGCAGTCACCAGTTTCGTGGTGGTGTCCAGGATGGCCTCGCGCACGGCGGCGCGGTGCGCGTCGATCGTCTCGTTCCACAGCTTCGGCACCCACCCAGGATACGGGCGTCCACGGGAGATACACTCGGTTTCAGGCAGAGACACTCTGTCTCGAAAAAGCGGTGGAGGGCGTCATGGCAGGCTCACCGAATCGTCACGACGACGAAGATATGGGGGCGCCGCGCTGGGTGAAGGTTTCCGCGGTGATCGCCGTCGTGCTGGTCGCGGTGTTCGTGATCGTGCACCTGGCGGGCGGCGGCATGACGGGGCATACGCCGTGACCCTGTTCCCGCCGCGGCTGCGCAAGCTGACGCTCACCCTCCACGTCACCTCCTCCGTCGGCTGGCTGGGTGCGGTCGGGGCCTTCCTGGCCCTGGCCGTTGCCGGCCTGACCAGCACCTCACCCCAGACGGTGCGGGGCGCCTACGTGGCCATGGACGTGGTGGGCTGGTACGTGATCGTCCCGTTCAGCGTCGCCTCCCTGCTGACCGGAATAGCGCAGTCCCTCGGAACGGTATGGGGGCTGCTGCGGCACTACTGGGTCATCGCGAAACTGCTGATCACCGTGGTCGCGACCCTTCTCCTGCTGGTCCACATGCAGCCGGTCGGCCACCTCGCCGACGCGGCCGCCCGGGCCGCGCCGGCGGACGGCGAGCTGGAGGGCATGCGCATCCAGCTGATCGCGGACGCGGCTGCCGCCCTGCTGGTGCTGCTCACGGCGGCCGCCCTGTCGGTGTTCAAGCCGCGCGGGGTGACCCGCTACGGGCGCCGCCGCCAGCGCGAGCAGAGCCCACAGCCGCGATGAATCGTTCACGCTGAGCCGCTTTCGGCGCCTTCGGTCAGCCGAGGGCGCCGAACACTTCGTTGCGCGCCCGCTCGCAGGAGCGGCCGGCTTCGACGTAGACGGATCAATGCTGGTGGCCGCCGTCGTGCCCGGGCTCCTTGCTGGCGTGAGTGTCTTTCGGAGAGGCGGTGGGCTGAGGGGTCGGATTGGTGGTGTCGCTGCCATGGCCGGCGTCTTGGCCTTCGTCGCTTCCCTTCTCGGGCACGACATCACTGTGGCTGTGTCCACCTCCGGACCCCTCGGCCATGGTGGGAGCGATGTGGCGCAGGCCCAGGAAGGTGAGGGCCGCGACGACCAGCACGGCCAAGCCCATGAGGCCGAAGATGCGCCGCCACGGCCTGCGGTCTTCCTTCAGGAAGAAGGCGACGAAGGACAGGACGATGCCGAGCGGTATCAGCACGGCGCAACGGTCCGGGAGGTCCGCGAAGTGCTGCATGCCGCCGCTGAGCATGCCGAGGCCGAAGGAGAGCATCGTCGAGGTGCCGAGCACGCGCAGCATGCGTGAGAGGGGCTGCCTCTCGGACGCGAGGACGATGTCGTTGAGAACGGTTGCCAGGAGGAAGACCAGCACGCCGGACCCGGCGATCACCGAGTAGCGGGTCGGGTCCATGGGGTGGTGGACGACTGCGCCACTGATGAGGCCTGCACCTACGTAGTAGCCGACATAGCCGAGGTAGCGCCACGGCATGGAGGCGCCTTCCCGTCTGCTGTTGGAGCGGCGTTGGCTGCGGGTCGGCTGCGACGGGATCGGGGGCGGGGTCGGGGTCGTCGCGGCGAGACTGGGCGAGGAGGACAAAGCGGATTCCTTCAACGGAAGTTCAGTGGGGCCCGGGGCTCTGAACGAGACAGGCGGGCAGGACGGTGCCGGGGATCGGACCAGCTGGGCGCAGCGCGACGTGAGTCGGCCATGCCATGGCACGGCGGAGGCGCATCGCAAAAGGCATGGCCGAGCCGCCGCTGGTGCACGGGCGGAGATGGCTCGACTCACGGGTGTGCCCAACAGGTCGTCGACCGGTTGGGCGGCGTGAAGGCTTAGATCCGTAGGACCGCTGAGTCCGGCACGGGGGCAGACGCCAAGAGGGCCGTGACGGTTCGAGTGGCGCCGGATGCGTGCGCGTGCGGAGGCCGGTGAAGGCTGTGGGCCTCGCACGGGACGGGCAGCGCAGCGCCCTGTTGGGGCTGGCCGGACACGCACTGGTGAGCCGCGTGATCGGGCTCGGGAGCATCCTGGTGGTCGGTGTGCCACTGGCCGGAGTGCGGGTCGGGCGCCCCGTGGCTGTGCTCGGCGGAACCCGGGTCCGGAACGTTCAGGGCTACCGCGTTGGTCGGCGCCCCCAGGTGGGCGTGGCCTGCGGCGCTCTCCGCGCTGACACCGTGCGTGTACATCAGCGTGAGGAGAAGCGCGGCGAACACCCACGTACGCCACGGGCCCGCCGCACGAGAGCGGGACCGCGGCGCGCTACGGGTCGTCCGGGGCACAACCATGCCGGGGAGCATAGCGCCACGCCGACCGTGGACCTCCTGTGGGGCGGGCGTCAGCCGAGTGAGGTGATGAGGTCGTTGCACGCCTGCTCGCAGCTCCGGCAGGCTTCGGCGCAGATACGGCAGTGTTCGTGCGTGTCGGCATGAACGGCGCATTCGTCGCCGCAGGCCTTGCACACGGTGGCGCAGGCGGTCAGGATCGCGCGGGTGATGTGGGCGTCGTAGCCGGTGTGCCGCGAGAGGACCGCTGCGGTGGCGGTGCAGATGTCGGCGCAGTCCATGTCGGTACGGATGCACTTGGCCAGATCTCCCACCATGCCCTCGGACAGGCAGGCGTCCGCGCACGCCGTACACGCCTGCGCGCAGGCGATGCACTCCTCGATGCAGCGGGTGAGCTTGGCCTGGTCGATGTCGCCGAGGTCGGCCGGGTAGGTGGCGAGCATGTCCTTGACGGTGCTGGACATGAGGTACCTCCCTGTCCGCGGGCCGGCAGGCCGGGGCGGCCGCCTGGAAGCCCCCGGTACACCTCCAGCTAACGCCCCTCAGGGCGAACGCGCCCGGCCGCAGCGTCAGTGGTAGGCGTGGACGACGGCGTGGCCCTTGCCGCGGCCGATCATCCACTTGTTGACCGGGGTCGTGATGAAGAAGGCGACGACGAAACCGCCCAGCAGCGCGGTCCAGAACAGCGCGTCCGACAGGTGAGCGTCCATGGCCCCGGGCGTCAGGGCGATGATGCCGTTGTCGACGAACTCCATCACCGCGATCGAGACGGTGTCCGCTGCCAGCGCCACCTTGACGGCGGACTTGAAGTCCAGACCGGCCCGGAGGACCGCGAACAGGGTGAAGGAGTAGCCGAAGACGAACGCCAGCGCGATCGCCAGGACCATGGTGGGCACGTTGCCCCACAGCAGGGCGGTGCCGATGACCATGCCGAGGATCTCGCCGATGGCGCATCCGGTCAGGCAGTGCAGTGTCGCCTTCGCCGCCGTCCCCCAGGAAGCGCCACCGTGCATGTGCGCATCGTGGCCGCCGGCCGCCTGGTGTGCGGTGTGGTCGTGAGCGGTGCTGGTGTGGTGTGCGCTGCGGTCCATGGCCGTCATCCCCATTCCCGTCCAGTGTGGCCCGTGACCCACACCACACAGTGTAACGCATACCCCTGAGGGGTACCGGTACCCATCCCGGCGGGACCAGCGGGGCCACCGCCTTCGACGGGCGTGGGTGCGAGGGTCGGAGTCAGAGGTTTTCCTTGGTGACGTCCTCTGCCACCCGGCTCTCCGCCGCGTGCGGGTCGAGTTCGCTCAGGGTGAGGAGGGACACGTCGTCGCTGAGACGCTGCTCCCATTCGGCAGCCATGGCCTCCTGCTGTTCCCGGGGCAGCTGTTCCACCGCTTCTCGTCTGGCCGGGGCGAGGGCTTTGAGGAACCGCGACAGGGAATCGATGTCCATGGATGCTTCCTTCTGGTCCGCGGCAGCGCGGCCCCGCGCGCCTGTCCTCACATCCTTTCGCGGCAGAGCGGCCGGGGGACGCACCGTGCGCCGCCAAGTCACCCTCCGGAGCCACATTCACCCGCGTGCACGACACCAACACGGTTGGCGTCGCCGCAAGACGGAACGTGCGACGGGCTCGGCGGCGCGCTCCACCGGGGAAGAGTGCGATCCCCGGACCGGCGCAGCTGGCAGGCGCCGGCCACGGCCGGACGTGCGCAGTGGTCACCATGCCTCAACGTAGGGAGCGCTCCCCGGTCGCGGATGCCGCCGCGAGACGGTCAGCGACGGCCGGCGGCAGCTCGTGGTCCAGTGCGCCGGGCGGAAGGTACTCCGCGGGGCCGACCCAGTGGTCCCGTTCCCCGTACTCGAATCCCTGCCACAGGGGTTCGCCTACGCGGGCGGCGACGTCCTGCCGGAGTCGTGGGAGGAGGGCGTAGAGACGGTCGCCGGGACATTGGGTGGCGTTGTAGTCGCGGTGTCCGTGGATTTCGGACGGCGGCAGGCCGTACTGGCGACAGATGTGCGCGCACAGTGCGACCAGCGCCCCGTACTGCCGGGCGGGGGGCTCGGCGCTGGTGTAGGTGCCTTCGTTCTCAATGCCCACGGCCAGGCCGTTCTGGCCGACGCAGTGGGCGGAGCGGACCTGCCGGAGCCCGGAGGTCAGTTCAGCGAGACTGTGATGGCGTCCTTCGGTGACGTACGCGCCTCGACTGATGGTGAAGTGCTGGCCGGTGTCGATCCAGCCCTGCGTGTCCATGTGGTAGTTCTGGATCGCGCGTGCGAGGGCGAAGGCCCGTTGTGGGGAGTAGTCCTCCGCGTTCGCGGTCGCCGTATGGTGCACGATGATCCGCTGCGGAGGGGTCGAGAGGATCGCGACGGGCTCGGCCGGCGGCCTCGCGCCCCATGCCTCACATCCGAAGATCGGCGGGCCCAGGACGGCCGCCGCGTGCGCGGCCTTCGCCTGCGGCCACGTCGCCGCTGCCCCGAATCCGAGCGCACTGGTGATGACCATGCGGCGGGTCAACCGGCGCGGCTGCCCCGGAGGGCTTTGCGGGTAGGCGTAGGACGCCATGGGCAGAGGCCGCTCGCGTTGACGCGTCGGGGGTGTCCATGGCATGGCAAGGGCGGCAGCGAGGGCGCGAGTGCGCATGGGGATCTCCCTCACAGGGGGCTGGGCCTGTACGCGACCGCTGCCGCGCGTACCGCCCAACGAACAAGTGATCAAGAAGCAACGCCCCGGACGAGGCCACCACCCGAAGCGCGTGCGAGGGCCTCGCGGCTCCTTCGCGATGGGCGGCGTCAGACCTATGTTCCGCCACGACGTGGCGCTGGAGCCCGATCCCTTCACGGCCTCCCTGTGGCGGGAGGAGCCCCCTGGCGCTGCCTCGCAATACCGGGGAACCGGCCACGGTCCGGCCCGACGCCAGCCACGTCGTCACCGGTGGCCTCAGCGGCGTCGGCGCCGTGTTCGGACTCCCGGCCCTCAGGTGAGCAGGGTCCTGCGCCGTCCCCTCCCCGCAGTGTCGGCCGCGAGGGATCAGTGCCCGGGACGGCCACCTCCGGCCTTCGGTTTCAAGGAGGCGATCAAGAGCGAAACGATGCCGGTCACGACCAGGCTCCCGATCATGACCATGCCCACGCCGATCCCGAAGAGCCCGCTCGAGTCGTCCGACCAGTCGTAGGCTGCGGCCACGGTCAGCCCGGTGGTGGTACCGAACACCGCGGCCACGACGCACTCCCGGGAAGCCGCCCAGTACACCAGTGCCAGCAGAGTCACCCCGAGTCCGATCACCTGCCACGCCTCGTAGGGGCCGGTCGTCGAACCGTCGGGGTGCACGTCGCGGTGCTGGTCCCAGCCCAGCCAGGCAGCCCACACCGCCATCGTCACCCCGGCCAGCACCAGGGTCGCCAACAGTTGAGGAACAGGTATCCGCAGTCCTTTGCGCATGACTCCAGTGTTCGGCTTCACCCGAACACTCAACAGGGCGCAGGTGCTCACCTCCACCCAAGTCGATCGACTGGTGCCCGACCCGCTGTGGGAGCTGTCAGCCGTCCGTGCCGTCAGGGCCGGCGACGAGGAAGACGTCGGACAGGGGCGCGGTGTCGGCGCTGGCGCTGACCAGCAGGTCGTACGCGCCGGGGGGCAGCACGCCGATCTCGAACAGTTGCCGCTCCCGGGGGACGGTGATGGCGCGGTCGACCACCGGGAGGTCGGCGGACCGGCCGGTCACCGTGAGGCGGGCCCTGACCTCCGGCAGTTCGCTCTCGCTCAGGGCGCTGTTGGCGCCGATCTCGCAGACGACCGGTTCGTCGGCGAGGTAGAGGTCGTCACCGAGGTAGCTGAACCAGGAGGTCACGGCGGCGCGCAGGTCGTCGATGCGTACGTCGTGCAGGGACTGGAGGATGCCCTTCAGGTGGTCGAGCATCGCGTCCTGGTTCTGCAGGCTCGCGTGCCTCTGCGGGACGAAGGTGCGGGCGTCCTCGGTGCCGGAGAGGGCCGCGGAAAGCTTCGGCACGGTTCCGTCGCCTCCTTCGTCGCGGTCCTCGCGGGTCATCAGGGGCTCGACCCCGTGGTCGGCGAGCCGGGCCGACTGCCGGGTGGGCTGGTCCATGCCGACGATGGGGTGGTAGATCACCTGGTTGGCCTCCCAGGCGGGGTCCTGCCGGTTGGCGGTGGCAGCGTCCTCCATCTCGCCGAAGAAGTCGGTGAGATGGCTGTTCCACTGCGGCTGCCAGGCGGGCAGCCCGGCCTTGGCCGGAGTGGCGGCCGGGCCGTCCGCCCCGTACACGCACCTGTAGACGGGCACGAGCTGGTGCAGGGCAGTGAGGGAGCGCAGGAGTTGGGTGAGGTCCTGTTCGAAGGGGCCGATCCGCTTGCGGAAGCCGTTGCACAGGAAATCGACGGCGTTGAGCGAGCCGTAGTAGGGGGTGCCGAAGGTCACGATGGCCCGGGTGTCCTTCCAGCCGCCCAGTACCTCGACGTAGTACCGGGAGACGAGCCCGCCCATCGAGTGCCCGATCAGGACGAGTTGGGCGGAGGTGTTACCGCTCGACTCGCGCCAGTTCCGCAGCCAGGTGGTGCTCTGTTCGGCGAGTCTGCGGGCGGCGGCCCGGTTGTCGCGCCGCCAGTCGTACGGGAACGGGAAGTAGTTCTGGCCTTCCTTCAGGTCGAACTGCGCCAGCAGGAACTTCTCGATCGCCGTGTAGCCGTCGATCTTCCACAGGCCGGGCAGGGTGTGGAGATCGGGCACCAGCCGATCGGCGACCACGCCGTCGCCGAGATCGTCCACGCGCCAGTCGTCCTCCCCGAGTTCGAGGGACCGCAGTGAACCGCCCAGGCTCGCCAGGGCGCCCAGGACCGCCGTCGACGAGGGCGCCCATACGTCCTTCCCGTTCCTGGCCAGTACGCTCCCGGTGATACCGGGGAGCAGTACGACGACGTCGGCTATCGGAATCCTGGCCATGAGCGCACCTCCTCACCGCCCCCCTGGTCGAACGCGCCGGACCGGACGAACGGCTCGGCCGCGTCCCCGTAATGCTGGTAGGCGGCCCAGGAACTCGACCGCTGCCGGTTCGGCGCGGTGTCCGGCTGCTGACCCGCGGCGCCCAGCTCGTAGAGCCTCTTGCGCGCCGAGCGGACGGCGCCGCCCACCGTCCGCGCGGCCTCGCCGGCCCCAGCCTCGAACAGGTGCGTGTAGAACTGTTCGGCGAAGGCGATCGCCTGGTCGTCGGGGATCCGCCAGGCTGCCCCGATGTAGTGCCCGACACCCAGGCGAAGGAATTCGTCGGCGAGACTCGGCACCAGCGCGGCCTGCGGGTTCCCCCACGGGCTCTGGTCCGCCGCTGCGGGCGGGGCGGCCTGAGTGCCGGGACCGGTGGCACCGCCGAGCCGGGACGTGTAGCAGGCATTGGCCACGACGATCAGGGGCGGCCGTTCGAGCAGTGCCAGTTCCTGGGCGGTCAGCAGACCGTCCGCGAAGACCCAGCCCGAACGCCGTCCCATGCCGGAGACGTCGAAGTCGCTGTGGCCGCAGTAGTGGACAACGTGGTTGCCCCCGCACAGCAGGACCCGCAGAACGTCCAGACGCCTCGCGGGGTCGACGCCCGGATGCCGGGTGGAGTTCGCCGCGCCGACGAAGAGGGTGACCTCGACTCCCAGGTTTTTGAGCTGGGTGGCCACCGCGAGGGCCTCGCTGCGGGCTCCCGGCAGTTGGAACCCCTTCTCCGGGTCTCCCGGGTCGCCGATCACCAGGGCGCGCAGCGGTTCCTCCGCCAGTCCCTCGGTCACCACGCGCGAGTACGTTGTGCGCAGTTGCCGGGACAGCTGGGTCCGGATCGCCAGGGGATCGCGTTTCTCACCGCCGGGCTGCTGGATCTCGGCCAGGAACTCCCAGGGAACGGAGGCCGTGTTGCGATCCAGTTCCAGCAGCACCGTCGCGTCGTCGGTGAGCAGCCGCTGGAAGTCTGGAGGCACCACGAACCGGGACAGCAGGCCGGGCAGTTCGCGCGCGTCCTCGACACTCGGTTCCGTCAGCCGGTCCACGAGCTCCCGCAGCAGGTCCGTGTCCACGGGGACGAGCCGCTCCGGTACGGTGGCCCGCCCGGTCAGCGCCGCCCACCGCAGGCCGCCGACACCCGACTGGACGGACATCCGGACGGGCACGGAGTCGTCCTGGCCCTCCACGGATCCGCCTACCGTCAAGGACAGGTCGGTGCGCTTCACTTCGGCGAGGTGGGCCAGCTGCTCGCGGATCTCCCCGCGGATGCCGGGGTCGAAACCGGCCAGTACGGTGCGTAGGGCTTCCTCCCCGGCCGGCGGGTCCGGGCCGCCGGGCACCCCTTCGCGGGCGGCCGCGCCCGCCTGCCCGGCGAGCCGGGTCAGCGCCGTGAGGGCGTACACCGCCGCGGAGGACGCGAACAACTGGCCACCTTTCTCCTCGCGCAGTTGGGGGCTGATCCGCAGCTGCGGCACCTTCTCGGCGACTTTGGTCAGCGCGAGGTGCACCTGCTCCGCGCGCAGCCGGTCCACCTCCACGACGAATACCTCGGTGAGCCGGGGCGGCGGCGCCGGCGGGCCCAGCGACGCCAGGACGCCGGCGAATCCCCTGACGAGGGCGCGGGCCGCCTGCTTCACGGCCAGATTGCCCGTGCCCGAGCCGATGAGCACGGTCGCCATGGTCCCGACATGGCCGAGCGCGACCGCTTCGCCCAGGAGCGAGGCGTACATCTGGATGGCGCGGCGTTCCGTCAGGGTCCCCATCGGCCCCATGCCGACGACGGCGGCGGACCGCACCGGGCCCGCTGGGGAGGGGAAGTACGTGACCTGCCCCAACTGGGCGTTGATCCAGCCCAGCCTGGTGTGCTCCGTGATGAGGGGGCGAGGGCCTGCGGATATGGCGCGGTCGAGTGCCAGTTCCGCGGCGGCGGGCTCTACGGACTGGTAGTGCCCCGTGATGTGCAGATCGGCGGCGACCTCCGCGAGATCGCCCCACACGACGGTGATGTCGAGGCTCGGACCATCGGTGCGCGGTGGTTCGTCCGGGGGCGGAGCGAGAGGCTGTGCGGGAGGGTTGGAGGCCGTCGGTACGTCCTCCAGCAGGTCAGCGATGCGAGCGGCGGGAGTGCTCACCACGCTCTCCTTGTAGGCGCCCGGGCTTCTCGCGCCGGGTGCGTCACACCTGTCTCTCAAACAGGATTATCCCACTGTTACTGGAGTCAAGCATTCTGCTTCATGCCGGCCTTGTTCCGGGCGACCGCCACCGATGGACGAGGCCGTGTCGCGATGGCGTTGAGCGCCGCACGCGCGTGGGCCCTGGCTGCCGGCGTCCCCTCCGCGGCTTCGACCGACGGGGGGTCAACTGAGGCTCGTCACGCTCTCCGGCGCCGGCGACCCCGACGGTGACGCACTCGGCTTCCACATCGACGGCGTGGCCCAGGACGAGCCCGTCAGGAGCGCTGGGACCGGTGACGACACCGCCCCGGACGCGCGGCTGACGCCGGCCTCCGTCAGCCTGCGGCTCACCGGCGCTGGTGGCCTGCTCCAGCAGCTGCGGACAATGGTCGGCAGCGCCGTCGCGTACCAGCGCGAGGAGTATGGCAGCCCGCGCGGGCCCGAGGGTACGGCCCGTGGCTCAGGCGCCGATGCGCACCAGCGCGAGGGTGATGTTGTCCGGGCCGCCCGCGTCGATGGCGGCCTTCCACAACTCGAAGGCGGCTCTGCCGTCGTCGTGGACGCGCAGCAGGCCGGCGATCTCCTCATCGGTGACGGGGTCGGTCAGACCGTCGCTGCAGACCAGGTAGCGCGTGCCCACGGACAGCGCGAAGGCCGCCACATGGGGTGTGACGGCGCGGTAGGCAAGGCTGCCGCCGAGCGTCTGCGTGACGGCCGACGTGGTGCGCCGACCCGGCGCGGGTGGCGGGCTGTCGTCGACACTGACCTGGCGCAGACCGTCCTCGGCCGCGTCGAAAACCTTGCTGTCACCGACATTGAAGGCCAGCAGCGAGTCCGCCATGACGACGACGCCGGCGACCGTGGATCCCATGGTCGTCAGCTCCGGATGACCCTCCGCGGCGGCGTACACGGCGCGATTGCACGTCTCCAGCGCGTTACCGACAGGTTCCGGTGCGTCCAAGGTAGGTCCGAGCCCGGCGAGCCGGCGGACGACCAGCGCACTGGCCACCTCGCCGGCGGGCTGGCCGCCGAGCCCATCGGCGACCGCGACGACGAGCGGTGTGCCGAGGGGGAACACGAGGGTCTGCGGGTTCTCGGTCACGGTCCCGCACAGCGTCCACGGCCCGACGACCAGGCTGTCTTCGTTGTGCTCGCGCACCAGCCCGGCGTGGCTCAGGGCGGTCACCGCTACGTACGCCACCTCACCATTATCGTGCACTTCCTCGTCGACCGGGCCCCCGGGCGGGCCAAGACGCTCACCCGGTGGAGCAGGACGCGAAGGCCGTGCGGCCGAGCGGGGGCGAGGCCACCCTGTGCATGGCGGCGCGCCGCTGTCACCGTCGGAACCGATTTGTGACAGGGCCTGGTCAAAGCTGGTCGGCGTGCGCGAGGATCACGTCCGCACCACGCTCACCCACGCCGCCCACCACTCCGCGGCACCACCACATCCCAGCACAGGAGGATGTCCATGCCCCGCCGCACACCCCGCGGCCTGACCGCCGCGGCCACCGCCACCGCGGCGCTGTTCACGCTGGCCGGACCGGCCTCCGCTTCCGGGCCGGCTCCTGCCGCGTCCCTGCCTCAGGCTCGCATCTTCATGGTCAACCCGGTCCAGTCCTCCGGGGATCAGACGCTCGTCGACGCCAAGGACGGCGCCGACGCCGTACCCGCCTCCGCCTACACCACGGCCACACTGCGCAACCTGGACGGCAGTGGCGGCCTGTCCGGGAAGTGGGCGGCCGTCAGGTCGGACACCGGCCCCTCCGCGCAGACGAACGACGCGGCCGGCTTCACGCGCACGGACGACCAGTTCGAGCAGGTCATGGCGTACTTCTGGGTCAATGAGGCTCAGGAGTACCTCCAGGGACTGGGCTTCGGAACCGAACTGCCCGGGGCCAACAACCGCGCCCAGCCGGTCCGCATCAACCAGTGGGGCGCCGACAACTCCTACTTCACCGACAAGAAGGTCGAGATCCGCTTCGGCAAGGGCGGCGTCGACGATGCCGAGGACGCCGAGGTGATCCTCCACGAGTACGGGCACGCCGTGCACCACGCCCAGGTCCCCGGCTTCGGCACCTCCCCGGAGGCGGGCGCGATCGGCGAGGCCTTCGGCGACTACCTCGCCGTGCAGGTCGGCACCCGCGCCGCCGCCGTCCACGGCTGGCCGGTGAAGGCGAACCCGGCCTGCGTCGCCGACTGGGACTCGGTCACCTACAGCGCCGCCCCGCACTGCCTGCGCCGCATCGACGGGAACAAGGTCTACGCGGACAAGGTGGGCGAGGTGCACGCGGACGGCGAGATCTGGTCCCGCGCCCTCCTGGACATCCGCGACTCCCTCGGAGCCCGGACGGCCGACCGCGTCATCGTCAACGCGCAGTTCGGCTTCGCGCCGGACACCAGCTTCCAGGACGCGGCACTGACGACGATCGCCACCGCTCAGCGCATGTACGGCGCGAGCGCCGCGACGGCCGTGCGCGACGCGTTCAAGGCCAGGCAGATTCCCGGCATTCAGTAACAACCGCACCTCTGACCACAGTTGCCGGCCCCTCGAATTCGCCCTGACGCGCCTCGCGCGCCCCTGACACCGGGCGGACCCTCCTCGCGACGGCTTCCCCGCCCGGTGCATCTAGGCTGAGGGGACAAGCGCAGCAGAGGGGGACATTCGCCAGTGGGCAGGCAGGGTGCGGGCAGGAGAGGCCGCTCGCGCGGTGGGCGGGCCGCTCCGGAGGGCGGAAGCGGGGCCGCCGCGGGCCGTCGGCGGAAGTCCGGTCGACGACGTGGCGTCGGCGCTGTGGCGGGCGCGGTGCTGCCGCGCCTGCGGCCGGACTACCCGCGGCCGGGCCGGAGCGGCTGGCGTCGCTGGATCCTCTCGCGGCGTCAGTGGCTGGGTGTGTGCCTGTACGCGTTCCTCGGCGCGGTCGGCTTCGTCGCGGTCGCGTACGCAACCACGGACATACCCGATGATCTCAACTCGTTCGCTACGCAACAGGACAATGTCTACTACTGGGCCGACGGCTCCACCATGGCCCGGACGGGCTGGGTCAGCAGGCAGGAGATGCCGCTCGACAAGGTGCCGGCGAAGGTCCAAGGAGCCGTACTCGCGGCCGAGAACGCGAGCTTCTACTCGGATCCCGGCGTCTCCCCCTCCGGCGTCCTGCGCGCAGTGGGCGCCGCGGTGTCGGGCGGTGAGACCCAGGGCGGCTCGACCATCACGCAGCAGTACGTGAAGAACGCCTATCTCAACCAGGACCGCACCCTCTCCCGGAAGTTCACCGAGCTCCTGCTCGCCGTGAAGCTGGACCGGCAGACGAGCAAGGAGCAGATCCTGGAGGACTACCTCAACACCAGCTGGTTCGGGCGGGGCACCTACGGCATCCAGCGCGCGTCGCAGGCGTACTACCGCAAGGACGTCTCGCAGCTCAATGCCAGCGAGGGCGCCTTCCTGGCCTCCCTCCTCAAGGGCGCCGGCCTGTTCGACCCCGTGCTCAGCAAGGACAATCACGACCGGGCCGTCGAACGGTGGAGCTGGATCCTGGACCGCATGGTCGCGACCGGCAACCTCTCACCGGCCGAGCGCGCCACGTACACGACGTTCCCCGAGCCCACGGCTGCCTCCGCCCCCGGCACCGCCGGCGCGCAGGAGGGCTATCTGGTGGAGCTGGCCAAGGCGTACGCGGTCAAGGCCGGTCACATCAAGGACTCCGACTTCGACCTCGGCGGCTACCAGATCTCCACGACGTTCGACAAGGCCCGCATGGCGGCCCTGACCGCTGCCGTGCAGGAGACGCAGAAGGGCTTCGACGCCGATCGACGTCCCACCACGGACAAGCACGCGAAGATCGGCGCGGCGAGCGTCGCCCCCGACGGTCGGCTGCTCGCCGTGTACGGGGGCCCCGACTTTCTGAAGCAGGGCTTCAACGAGTCGAACGCGACGACGATTCCGGTCGGCACGGCGTTCACGCCGTTCGTGTACGCGGCGGCGCTCGACGACGGGGTGCTGCGTACCCGTGGCAAGGACCGCACACCCATCTCCCCGTCCGCGCCGTACGACGGCGATGACGGGGTCACCGTGCAGACGCCCGACGGCCCGTACTGGGACCGCAGCGGCAAGGTGGTGAAGGGGCACAATGACGGTGGCCGCGACTGGGGGAAGGTGACCTTGCGGCAGGCCGTCGCCGACTCCGTCAACACCCCGATGCTGCAGCTCGGCCTCGATGTCGGCCTCGACCGGGTGGATGCCCTCGCCCAACGCTCGGGACTGCTCGAGTCGAGCCTCGGACCGCGGGTTCCCGCCTTCGCGCTCGGGGAGAACTCGACCCCCAGCGCGATCCGCGTGGCCGGCGCCTACGGGACCTTCACCGCCGACGGCGTGCACACCGACCCCTACTCGGTGCGCGCGGTCACCCGTAACGGCGCTGCGATGCCGCTCGATGGGCCGAAGCCGACCCGGGCGATGTCGGTGAAAGCCGCGCGCGCGGTGACGGACTCCCTGCGGGACGCCGTGGCCGAGGGGTCGGCGAAGACGGCGGCCAAGGCGCACGCGGGCACGTCGGGCAAGACCGGAACGACCGCCGCCAATACGGCGGGCTGGTTCGTGGGCAGCACCGGGGGCGAGTCCACGGCCGTGGTGGTCTACCGGATGTCCCTGACCGATCTGGTCCCCCTGCCGCTGACGGGCCTGGGCGGCGACGCGCCGGGTACCCCGGGCAGCGAGCGGGCGGTGCGCCTGTGGTCCGCCTACATCAAGGCGGTGAAGTGACCCGGGCGCGTCGGCGTCCGTCGCCCGCGCGTACCGGCCGGCGGTCGGCCGCTCACTTGATCAGCGTCTTCCAGTCCGGCGCCTGCGCGGGGTCGAGCGTGCGCAGTTGGCCCAGGACCTTCGGGTCCTGGGCGTCGAGCCAGTCGGCCAGCTCCCGGAACGACACGCAGCGGACGTCCTGACGCGGGCAGACGTCCCTCATCATGTCCTCGACGGCCTTCATGTAGATGCCGCCGTTCCAGTCCTCGAAGTGGTTGCCGATGTACATGGGCGCCCGGCTCCCGTTGTAGACACGGTTGAAGCCGTTCAGATACGAGCCCCGGGTCTGATCGAGCCACACCGGGAATTTCGCCGGGTCACCCTGGGTGCTGTCGCCGGACTGGTTGTAGAGGAAATTGAAGTCCATGGCGAGGACTTGCACCTCTTTCCCCTGCAACGGGAGGAGTTGCAGGGGAAAGTTCCATATGCCGTCCGGCTTGGACGGCCACAGCTGGAAGTCCCCCGAGGAACTCGCGTCGTAGCGCCAGCCGTACGGCTTGATCGCGGTCAGGAGATTCTTCTGACCCTCCAGGCAGGGGGCACGGCCGCCGACCACTTCCCGGTCCGGGTCGAAGGGCAGGGGCGGCTCGTTGGTGAAGCCGGTGTTGGTCTTCCAGTTCTTCACGAACGAGTACGCCTGGTCTATCTCGCTCTTCCATTCGGCGGGGCTCCAGTCCCCGCCGCCCTCGGCCCCGCAGAAGTGTCCGTTGAAGTGCGAACCGATCTCGTTGCCGTCGCTCCAGGCACCACGCAGCTGAGCCAGCGTGGTCTTCACGTGCGGGACGGTCGGGTACGAGATGGCGGCCGAACCCTGGCTGTGCTGCGGCGGGTGGTACAGCATCCGCTTGCTCTCCGGAAGCAGGTAGATGCCCGTGAGGAAGAAGGTCATGTGGGCGTCGCTCTCCCGGGCCACCTGGCGGAAGTGCGAGAAGAGGTGGACGTCGCCTTCCAGCGCGCCGTCCCAGGAGAACACCACGAACTGCGGCGGCTTCTCGCCGGGCTTGAGCCGCTCCGGCTTGAGCTGACCCCGCTGTGGCCCGGTGTAGGAGGTGGAGCCGTCTCCCAACACCTTGGTCTTGCCGTCCCAGGCCTCCGCGTCGGTCGGGGAACCGCCCTTGCCGGCCGGACCGCCCGAGGCCGCGGGGGCCGCCAACTTCGCGTCGCGGACGGCGGTCCCCGAGGAGTCACCCCAAGTGAAGGCGTAGGCGGTGGCCGCGGAGGCACCTATGGCGATCACCGCGACGCCGATACCCGCGCGCCTGCGGTTCCGCGCCTTCCTGCGTGCCTTGCGGTCGGTCCGGGACTGCGTCTTGGTGCGCGGAGCAGCGTCGGTCTCGTCCATCGCGGTCGTCTCCCCCTGGGACACCGCGGCAGGGCGGCGCATGGATGGTTTCGTAAAAATATAGAACTTGTCGGACCGCTGCCGCACGCCGGGCCCCTCACCGCCGCCGCCTCCGGTGCGGCCGGATTCACGCCGCCGTGCGGCGCCCGAGCGGCAGCAGGTACTGGAGCGGCTGTTCGAGGTCGTCCAGCCCGAGGAGTTCATGGGCCAGATCGTCGTGGAAACCGCCCAGCGGGGTGCCCGCCAGGCCCAGGGCCGACCCCGTCAGGAGAAGCGTCTGCGCCATGTGGCCGGTCTCCAGAAGAGCCAGTCGCAGCGCGCGCAGGCCGTAGCGGCGGCGCAGCAGGCCGAGGTCCGCGTACAGGCCCAGAACCACCGGCGCCCGGTCGATGCCGATCCAGTCCGGGTCGGCCGCCGGACGGGACAGGTACGTCGACAGCGCCTTGAGCTCCGACATCGGCGGCACCGGGCCGATCCGACGCAGCGTGCGGCGTTCGGGCACGCAGTCGTAGGTACCCGGCGCAACGCCGGCCACGTCGAGCACCAGCAGGCGCACCCGGGCCGTGTACAGGGCGCCCGCGCTCGGATAGGGGCGGTGGACGGTGGCGCGGGCCGAGCCGTCCGCGAGGCGCTGCTCGGAGCGGCCGCTCTCCGCCAGGGAGTGCCACAGCAGCGCGCCCAGCGTGCCGCCGTCCAACGGCCCTCCCAGGGCGCCGCGTACCGAGGACCGCCCCGCCAGCACGGCGCGCAGCGACACGTCCGGCAGCGGGTCCGCGGGCAGGGGAATCTCCGGCCAGGAGTTCCCCGGCGGCTCGGGGGGCAGCGGCCTCAGAGCCGTGTCCTCGTTGCGGCCGATCTGGAACTTGCTCCGCTCCAGGTACTGGAGGTCCGGTGCGGTGTGCCCGGACGGGAAGTACGCGGGCGGCTCTTGCGTTTCCAACAGGGTCCGGGCGGCCAGTCGGCAGACCGCTCGCTCCTCGTCGGGGGTGACCCCGAGCCGGTTGCACAGCATGTGGAGCTGGGAGGCCCAGACCCATGCGGACGTGTCAGCGGACGTGTCAGCGGAGGCGCGCCCGGGCGTCGGCCCGCTCGCGGCGCGCAGCGACGCGTCGGCCTCGCGGACCTCGTCCACCCACCGGCCGAGCCAGGGTGCGGCGGTGCCCGCCGCCAGGTGCTCGCGCAGGTTCGCCGCGCGCCGCGCCAGTCCCGCGCGCTGCGCGGCGTACACGGAGTTGACCCGGGTGTGCACGGAGGCGCCCGGCAGCAGCTCCACCTCGGTGACCCACCGCCAGCCCGCCGCGTGCCGGCGCAGCCAGCGCGCCGCGGTGAGCCCGTCCATCCCGAGCGCGTACGCCGTCGCATGGACCAGGTCCGTCGCGAACGCCAGCCGCGCCGCGGCACCGCCCCCGTCCCCGTCCTCCTCCCCCAGTCGGCGCAGAACGTCGAGCGCCACCTGGGTGGAGGCGGCGAAGACCTCCTCGGCGACCGGCAGTGCGCGCGGCCCGCCGTAGCGTTCGGTCTCCGGTACGTACGCCACGGCGCGGACCTCCCCGTGGCGGGACGGCCAGGGGCCCGGCACCGCGGGCACCTCCTTCGCCGCCCGGGCCAGGTCGTCCGGCAGCTCCGCGGCGGCTGACCCGCTCAGGCCGCGTACCCGGATCCGTACGTGGGGGCCGCCTTCCGAGTACCGGATGAAGAACCACCGGGCGGCCTTCCCGGATGCCACCAGCCCGTCGAGGAGCGGAGCCACGTCCCGGACGAGGAACGCGTCGGTGTCCGCGGCGGCGGCGTGCAGGAAGAGGTGGTAGCTGCGCCAGGTGTCGGTCGTCGTCATGTGCGGTCCTCGTGGTGGATGCCGTGGCCGGCGTCGTCAGGGGAAGGGGTGCGGATGGACCGCGAGGTCCTCGTAGCGCAGCGGCCGGTCCGTGCGGCCCAGCCGGTACGGCACCTCCAGCAGCCGGGGCAGTCCGCGGGTGCGGTGGTTGACGTGCCCGAAGGTCATCGGCAGCGAGCCGGGTACGACGACCTTCACGCAGTGCAGGCCGAGCCGGTCGCGTGCCCCCGGTTCGCTCTGGTCGACGGTGATCACCTCCAGCCCTGCCCGCGCCAGCCGCTCGACGGTCGTTCCGAGCAGGGCGGTGAGGTCGGCCACCGGCTCGGGCGCTCCCGGCCAGGCCTCCGCGGCCGGCACGCGCGGTGTGTCGGCGAAGAGGAACTCCAGGCGCGGGCCCGCCTCGGGAAGGGTGTTCAGCCCGACGTGGTCGTCCAGGGTCACCACCAGGTCCGGCCGGTCCAGCATCGGCCGCAGCCGCTCCGGATCACGCGGGCGGCCCTTGGCGAACGAGCGGTGCGCCGACTCCAGCACGTTGGTGACGACTTCGGCCACCGCGGACCGGATCGCCGCGCGGGGGTCGTGGTGCGCTCCCGCCGCCAGGAACATCCGCGGAGCCCGCGGGTGGGAGCCCTCGTACCGGCAGACGGCCACGACCGACGGGATGCCGAAGTCGTTCGTCGCGTCGAGCAGGAGGAGCCGGTAGCCCGCCAGGGCCGCGCGGTCCGCGAGCAGTGCCGTGTCGAGGTCTTCCGGCGGCGGCTCGACGCGGCGCAGCGGCGTCACCGCGTACCACGCCATCAGGAAGGCGTCGCGCTCGGCCACCTCGAACAGGCCGTAGAGGGCGGCCTCTTCGGGACTGTTGCCGAGTCCGCAGCCGTTGGAGGACTCGTACACCACGCGGGGCCCGTCGGCGCCCGGCACGTCCCAGTACGCCACGTGCTCGGGGACGGCCGTCGCCCGCTGCCGGGTGAGCGACCATCCGTGCACCCAGTCCAGCTCCAGATCCGGCGTGTACGGGACGGTCGGCGACGCCGGGTGCCCGTGGTACGCGGGGTCGGGAAGGCCGAGCCGCTCCGGGTCCACCGCCCGCTCGGGGCCCAGGTCGGTGAAGGAGGCGCGCAGATCGGTGCGCCGGCCGGTCGGCCGCATCCCCGCGTACCGTTCAAGGCTTTCGAACAGCGCGATCCGCTCGCTGTCGGCGAAGTCCCGGGCCCGGCCGTAGCCGCCGTCGTCGACGCGCCGTCCGTCCGTCACGAACGCGGTGGTCAGGCAGAAGGCCGAGTCCTCGGACCGGAACAGCCGACGCACCGGACCGAACCGCTCGTCGTGCAGCACGGCGCGCAACCGCTCGGCGCCGGTACGGGGGTTCGGGGTGCGCAGTACGTACGGGTCCGGGAGCGGGCGGGGCGTGGAGGGCAGCGGGACCGGGCCGGACGCGGAGTCCGACGGCAGGGGACGGCACACGGCGCAGCCCCCGACCGGCCGGATGTGATGGGTGGACCAGGTAGCGCGCCCCTGGTGCACCACATGGACGACGGCCGTCCCCGGATCCTCGCGGGGCGGTGGGCCGGCGCCGCCGTCCAACAGATCCGTCACCAGGGCGCCGACCGACTCGGCCAGGGCCGGGGACGGTACGCCGGCCAGCGCCAACCGGGGGCTCTGCCAGGGCACCCGGCCGCCCGCCGTGGCCAGCCGCTGGTACTCGGCACAGCACAGGCAGGCCGCCGCGCCCGGCCCCAGCACCGGCCCGACCACCGCGAGCGCGCCGTCGAAGCGCACCGGGACGAGTGCCACCGGGTGGCCCAGCGCGTGCCGGCTCAGCTCCTCGGCGAGTCCCAGGGTCCACCGCGTCAGCAGGACCGCGCCGGGGCCGGCCGTGGTCGTCATCGCGGAACGAGCGTCGAGGACCGGCACGGGCAGGGCTCCGAGCAGGGCGGGCAGGGCCGGGTCCGTCGTCGCAGCGGTCATCGCGCCTCCTGGGGGGTGTGCGGGACGGGGTGCAGGACGGTGAATCCGAAGGTCCGTAGACGCTCGGTGAGTTCCCTTGCCCGCGCCGGGCCGGGCGCCCGCGAGTGGAAGGCCGCTCCCGTCAGCCGGCGCAGCGCGTCCTGGAACGCGTCCTCCCGTACGGCCATGTCCGCCAGCCAGCGGCCCGTCCAGCCGGAGTCCTCCCAGGCGGCCGTCCTGGTTCCGGCGGTGGCCAGCGGGGCGACCGCGCCGCCCGAGGGACGGGTACGGCCGGCCGGCAGCCCTACGGAGACAGCACAGACGGCGGAGAGCGCGGCGAGCGCCACCGCGTCACCTGGCGTGGCCTCGACGGCGTCACCGAGCACGGGGGGCTCGGACGGCGTCCGCAGCGGGTCGCCGCCGCCCGGTGCGGACCGGCGGACGAGGGCGCGGTACACCTCCTCGCCCGGAGCCGCTCGGAACACCTCCAGGCGGGCGGGCACGGCGAGGCGGACGGTCAGCGTCGTCCACCAGTGGCGGGCCTGCGGGTGGCCGGACCACCGCGCCGCGGTCACGGAGGCGTACCCGTCCGACGGCGCGAAGCGGCTGGAAGCGGCGGCGCGCAGGGCACGGCCCCGGGCGTGCCCCGGGGTGGCGCCCACCGTGAAGTGCTCCTCCCCCGACAGCAGTTCGGCCCCCCGGCAGAACATCTCCAGTCGTGCCAGGTCCAGCCGGGGTGCGGCACAGACCAGACTCCCGCCGGGGGGCGCGGTCTCGGGCAGTCGGCAGGCGGCGAGTGGCGCCGGCAGCTGCCGCAGGTCGGCCGGGAGCGGCTCGGGCAGGATCCCGCACCGCTCGTCGCCGAGCGCCGCCACCCGCCGCAAGGCCTCGCCGAGGGTGCCGGCGGGGGCGAGGTCCGCCCGCCGGTCGGCGTCGAGCCTGTCGGGTCCGAGCCAGGTGCGGTACTCGGCGTGCAACGGGCGGGCCCGCGCGAAGAGCACCGCGGGAAGCCCGGACAGCAGCCGCTCGTCGTCCCCTTCGCTCGCCGGGTCCGGCATCCCGGCGGCCGCGCACAGCAACCGGTGCGCCGCGGCGCCCCCGAGCAGGGTGACGAGCGCGGCGGAACCGGCCGCCTCGCCGGAACCGAGCCGTGCCTCCAGGGCCGCCGCGTCGGAGCGCACCTGGGCCGGACCGCCGGGGGCGGTGGCGTAGCCGCCGTCGCCGCACAGCCCTACCGCGACCCCCCGGTCCGGTCCGTCTCCGCGGGCGTACAGGAGGACCCGGTCCGCGGGCAGGGCCGTGTCGGCGGTGTAGGAAACGGGCAGCCCGCACCGTTCGAGCGCCCGCCCGGCGGCTCTGGCCAACGGTCCGTCGGGGGCGCCGGCCAGCACCTCGGCCCGCGTCGTGGCCAGCGCGGTCGCGGCGGCATCGGGCCGCTCGGCCGTGACGCCGATCCACTGGGCGACCGGACCGGAGCCGGCCGTGCGGCCGTGGTCTACGGGATCTGCGGGGCGTGCGCGCTCCTCGGGCTCTGTCACGAGCAGGTCGTGCGCGTCCAGTTGCCCGACGAGCGTGTCCACGGCCGCGCGCAGGGACGACCCCGGCTCCATGCCGTCCCGGAGCACTTCGAGACCACCGTCCCGCAGCGGCGCCTCCAGCAACCGCCACAGGGCAGGCAGCGCGGCGCTGCCCTCCAGGGTGACGCTCCCCCGTCGGCCTCTCAGATGAAGACCGTTGCGCAGCGGGGTCACGGCGACCCCGGGGCGCAGCCGCCGTACGGTCCGGGGTGGGGCGGCGTACGCCCGCACGGCGGTGGTGGGGGGCACGGCGGGAGTTCCGGCGGTCATGCCCGTCCCTCCACGGCGTCGATGGCCGCGCCGATCTCCGCGCGCCAGTCGCAACCGGTCAGGACCGGCACCGTGCGGACGACCAGGTACGCGGCCAAGTACCGCTCCAGTGGGCGGACGTCGCAGATGGCGAAGAGCCGGTACAGGGCGTTGGTGCAGGCCCGGTACACGAGGTAGTCGGGGCGGCTCCACATCGTCCCCTCCGGGTCCGAGCGCCGCAGGGAGTGGTGGAACTCGCTGTACCGGGTACGGATGTCGTGGTTCCAGCGCTCCGCCGCCCCGGCGTCCCCGGTGGCGGCGGCCCGCGTCCGGTACTCGAGTGGGGCGCCGTGCAGATCGGCTCCGGCGTCGTAGCGGCTCTGCGCCAGCTGCCAGGCGCCCGCCGAGTAGGCCGCCCAGGCGCGCTCCACGCCTTGCGCGCCGCCGTCGACGATCCGCCCGACGAGACCGGTCACGACGTGGCCCGCGCGCTCCCAGTGGCGCTCGAAGCTGTCCCGCAGCCTGCCCTCCGGATCGTCGTGGAGGAGGAAGTCCTCCAGGTGGGAGACGTACGAGTAGTGGCCGCCCGCCAGGCCGCCGGGGTGGGCGCGGGCATGCGCGGCGAGTGCGGCGACGGCGAGCTGGACCCGGGCCTGCGCCGTATCGCCGTGCTCCGCGAGGAAGGCGGCGCCGGCCCGCAGCGCGCCCAGCCCGGCTCGCAGGAGTTCGTCGCGCAGGGCGGCGCCGTCTTCGCCGAGGAGGCGGCGAACCGAGGAGCCGTCGACGGCCTCGATCCGGACGGTGTTGTCCGCCACGATCGGCCCGTAGGGCGGGGCGATGAGTTCGGCGCGCCCGGCCTCGGCGGCCCGCTCCAGCAGCTGGGCCTCGGTGAGGTCGCCGTGCGAGGGGTGCGTACGGAGCCAGTCGCGGATGTGGGAGGCGGCGGCCGCGGCGGCGGCCTCCACCTGCGCGGGTGGGCCCTGGAGGCGCAGCCGCATGTGAGGTCCGTGCAGCCAGTGCCGTTCGACGTGGGCGGTGGGTCCGACCTGCGCGTAGGACTCGGCGAGCGGCAACAGCACCTCGCGCAGCAGCGGGGCCTTGACGGGGTGGTGGTAGTACGTGACCACGCCGAGGGCACCGCTGCGGTGGGGGCCGCTGGTGTTCTGCGGGCGCGTCATCGCGGCCGCCCGGCCCGGTAGACATCCAGCACGAGTTCGACCGCGCGGGCCGGGGCCGCCAGGCCGCCGGCCGTGGGCAGCGCCTCCTCCAGGACCGCGCCGTCGCCGTGGCGGGACAGCCACTTGGCCAGACAGCGCAGGTGCAGCGCGTTGCCGAGGTCCACGAAGTGCGGTTTGGGCCGGCTGAGCCGGCTCAGGAAGTCGTCGGCGGCGCGCCCGGTGGATGCGGTGGCGACCGGGTGCAGGAAGACCTGCTCGGGGAGGTCCAGCAGCGCGCGCCAGCGGACGGCCGCCTCCGCCGGGACCGTGCCGGAGCCGAGGTCGGCGCGTAGCTCCCGCACCACGCCGGGCTCCAGCACCCAGCGGCGGCGCTGGAGCACCACGTGGCGGTGGCGCAGCCGGGGGCTGCGGGTCACCCGGCCGCCCGGCACGGCGAAGGTGTGCCGGGGGACGAGCGGCCGGAAGTCGACGGCTCCGTGGGGGTGGTCGGCCAGGTGGGCACCGATGCGGCGCGGCAGGAGCACGGGGGCGAGGAAGCCCGGGTACAGCACGTCGAGGAATTCGCCGGTGCTCCGCAGCCGCACGCGCACTTGGTCGGTGCTCTCGTCGTGGACGAGCCACAGGTCGCCTTCGCCGATCGACGCCCAGCGGCGGTCGGGGCCGATCTCGTCCGCGACCAGCCGGGGGTGGAGGTTCGCGTTGAACCCGCCGACCGGCCGGATCTGCGCGGCTCGTGCGCCGGGCCCCAGGCCGGACCGGATCTGCCGGGACACCTCGGCGGTGGCGCGCGGGTCCAGGTCGTCCAGGAACCGGCTGGTGAACCGGCCCCAGCCGCCGTACACGTGGTTCACGCAGAGCAGGCCCTGATGAGGGTCCCGCTGGAGGAAGTACGCGTAGCTGAGCGGCCGTTCGACGGCCCAGCCCGGCAGCCGCTCGCCGAGGGTCTTGACGAGGTCCGGTGGCAGGACGACCTCGTCGCCGGCCTCGTCGCTGTCGCCCGGCTTCCCGGCCACGGCGTGCCGCGGCCCGCCGACCCCGCAGCCGACCTCCGCACGGAGGCCGGCGAGTTCGTCGGCCCCGGTGGGGAAAGCGGTCCGGTCCGCGGGGTCGAGGGCGGTGAGCCGCCCGGCGGTCTCCCAGGCCGCGGCGATCTCGGCTCCGAACTCCCAGGGGTGGCGGCAGCTCCCGCCGCGGCCGTAGCGCTCGACGAAGCGGTCGCGGACGACGCGGCGCACGACATGGCCGAGGTCGAAGAGCTCCGCCAGTGCGGTGACCTCGCCGAGGGCCTCGTGATCGGCCCCGCCGAGGAAGCCGTCGAGCGCCAGCGGGCGCGGGGCGACGACGTCCTCGGACAGCACGGCGAGGGGCGCGGAGACGGGCGGGACGGGGCGCCCCGCGTCGGCCAGCGCCGCTGTCCAGCGCTGGGACAGAGCGGCGAGGAGGGCGGGACGCCGGGCGGCGGGAGTGGTGCCGTACGCCGATGTCATCCGGCCGAGTTCGTCGATGCGGTCCGCGCGTGCCGTGTCCTCGGGGGAGGCCGGGTCCTCGGCGCCGGGCGCTCGCAGCCATGTCGCGAGGCGGTCCACCGGATCGGCGTCCTGTGGCGGGAAGGGGTCGCCCGGCACCAGGAGGCCCGCCTGTCCGAGACGGTCGAGGAAGGCGGTGGCCGCGGGGCGGGCGCCACCGTCCGCCCCGGGCAGGGCCGCGGCCAGCAGGTCGGCCAACTCATCGAGCGCCACGGGGCTTTCGGCGTGCTCGGTGACCAGGCGCAGTGGGCCCGCGAAGGGCAGCTCCGCCTCGTCCTCGCGGGCCACGAGGTAGCGGCCTCCGGCGAAGGCGGTGCGGTCGCGGCAGTACGCCGCCCGTCCACCGGTGACGCGGGCGGTGCTGGTGATGCGGTGGGCGAGTGCGGTGCGGCGGTGCGGCGCGTCCAGGAGGGCGAGGGTGAGGGCGGTCGTCAGTGTGCGGTTCGCCTTCACCACCGCGCGCAGGCCGCCCTCGAACAGGGGCGCGGTGGCCCAGGAGGGGACGGGGCGGGCCGACGATTCCGGCAGTGTGCCCCAGCCGACGGCGGTGAACCAGGACAGCGGGCTCGTCTTGGTGCTGGCCCGCAGGGCGTAGCGCAGCACGGTGGCTTCTTCCTTGCGCGCCCTGCGGTCGGCGACGCCGGTACCCGCCCGCTCCACGGCCCGGAGCAGGTCGGCGCTGGTGAGGGCGACGGCCTTGCCGAGGGCGGGTGCGCGGCACAGGGCGGCCAGGGCCGTGCGTTCGGCGGCCAGGGCCCGTTCGGCGGTGGCGTCGAGTTCGGCGAGGAGCGCGCTGCGGCGCGTGCGGAGGGCGATCCACGAGGCGAGCAGGGGAACCCGGGCGGGCAGGTCGCCGAGGCGTTCCAGGAGGACGGGCCGCGGCTCGCGCCCGTTGTGCAGGGCGCGGCGCAGGGGGAGGACGACGCCGCGGTGGAAGTCGGCCGGGTGGCCGTCGCGACTGTCATGGAGGCTGTCGCAGAGCGGCGCGGTGGAACGCAGGAGCTCCGTGTCGATCCGGTGCAGGCGGGCGAGCAGGGCGCGGAACGCCTCTGCGGCCGGCCGCTGAGCCGGATGTGCGAGCACGGTGGCGCGGACCAGCGCGGACGACGCGGACCGTACCCGGTAACCGTCGGCGCCCGCGCGCGGCTGCGGCATGGTGGTTGCGGTCCTCTCGTGGTGGCGTACGGACCTCCCGCCGCACGCGAGGTGCGGCGGGAGAGTCCGGCGTGCGGATGGTGGGCCTACATCGTCGGAGTGTCCGTCGTCGGCTGGGCGCAGGACGAGGAGCCTTGGCAGGAACAGGAGCCGTAGGACGCCCCGCCCTCGGGCAGCGCGACCGTGTCGCGCAACGAGGTCACGGTGAGGTCGCCGAGGTCCAGCTCCAAGTCCTGGAGGCCGAATTCGGGGGTGCGCGTTGTGTCGGACATACGTGTCTCCCGGGAGTGGAATAGAAAACCGAATGTGCACCGAACGAAACACCGCGTTCCACGGCGCCGGAAAACGCACGCCCGACCGGGTCGACCTATTTCCCGGCGACTGAAAAACGTCGGCTCGGCCCTCCCGGATCGGGACTGTGTCCGGCCCGCGGCGCGGCCAGTACCCAGGATCACCCAGAGCGCTGAAGGATCGCTAGAGCGCAATCCATCGGATTTCCGCGCTTTCCCAGGACCGCTGGAGCGGGTCCATGGAAAGCAATGACCGGCTGGCCGGATATCACCCGGCGCCTGGCGGCATATGTGCTGGCTGCGGAACTTCCGGGCATTGGCTCGCCGCCTTCGCGGCGCCTCGTGGCCGAAACCACCCACACCATTCCGCGCTCGATACGTCAGCGATTCGTCAGGATCCGGGCGCCGGGCGGCTTCCACAGCAGCAGCATCTCGCCGACGGCGCCACCGGCTCGGCCGGAGCAGGGTCGCCCACCCGCAGTGCCGGCTCCACGTCCGTAAAGACCGACGCGGATAATGGCACCACCCTGGGCCGCCCTCACGCGCGCGCCCGTGGTCGCGGTCCGGCCAGGCGGACAGCACGCACCGATCTGAGGATGAAGACGCAATGACGCTGAAAGAAGGCCAGCGGGTAAAGCTGGCAGCGGACATCAGGCTGAGCGATACGGTCGCGACGACGGGCGACTCCTCGACCTCGACCGTGGTCGTCGCCGGGTTCCTGTCTCTGGGAGCGGGCACCGAGGGCACCGTCGAGCGGGTGGTCGAGAACCGGCATCAGAGCCCGGGGGTCGGCGAGTACGAGCGGCTCAAGTCGCTTCTCGATTCCTTCGGCCATGAGATGCCCACGGAGAGCAGGAGGCAGCTCGAAGAGAAGGTCAGCTCCCTGGAGCCCGAATGGCTGGCTTACCAGGAACAGAGATTGCGCGTCATGGTCCGCGTCCGCTTCCACAACGGTTTCATCCTCGACGACGCACACGAAGACACCTTCACGCCCGCCTGATCAGCCACTCCCCCGAACGGGCGCGGCCTGGTCTCGACGAGCTGCGCGCCTGCTTGTTCCACGAACTGCTCCTGCGGGGTGTCGACATGCAGTCCTCACGGCCGCTGCGCAGCCGGCCCCTGGTGCGGCCCGGCCGGCATGGGTTGTCATGGCTCCCGGTGGACCTCCGGCCGTTCGAGGCCGGTTCGCCTTTCCCGAGCCGGTCGATCAACGGCGGCGCGGGCGGAGCGTGGACGGGGCTCACCGCCGGGGGCCGCCTGGACCCGCCGACGCCCCGTACCACCGAACGCTCACCGCTGCGGGACATCGCGACCGCCGAGGTGCACGACACCATCGTCGCGGCGCCCAGCACCGGCGCTCCGCCCGCTGTCGGACATCTGGCAGATGCTCTTCAGCACCGCTCCGATGGGCGGCACGTACGGCCACGGGGCGCAGGGCGCGTTCGGCCGATGGGCGGCCTGGCGATCACTGGCGGGGCTCGGCGGCGCCCCTCTCGGCGCGAGCGCGGAGGAGGTGGAGCGCTGTGCGGTGGAGAGCACGTGGTTCCACTTCGAGTGTGACTCGGACTGGTTCCACAACGAGATCCACGACTACGGGATCGCCACCCTCTTCCCGGACCGCCGCCGGATCGCGGTGCTGGCGGCGGCGGACACCGACTAGAAGACTGATGCGGACCGTGTCCGAGGGCTGTCCGGCCGCGTCGAGCTGTGGCGGGCGTCACCGGTGCGTGAGGATGGGTGTCTCGTCGGCCGTCCAGCCCCGCGCTGACGGCAGAAGGAACCACCGAGACAGGAAGAAGGACGGACGTGTCCGGCAGCGAAAGCGAGAACCCGGCAATCCCCTCCCCGACCCCCACGCCGACTCGCCCCAGGACGAATCGGGACTGGTGGCCGAATCAACTCGACCTTCAGGTTCTCCACCAGCCCTCGCCCCGGTCCAATCCGATGGGCGAGGACTTCGACTACGCGGAAGAGTTCACGACCCTCGACCTCGACGCGCTGAAGCGGGACGTCTTCGAGGTGATGACGACGTCGCAGGACTGGTGGCCTGCCGACTACGGCCACTACGGCCCGCTCTTCATCCGGATGAGTTGGCACGCCGCGGGAACGTACCGCATCGCCGACGGCCGGGGCGGTGGCGGCAGCGGCGCCCAGCGCTTCGCCCCCCTCAACAGCTGGCCGGACAACGCGAGCCTCGACAAGGCGCGCCGTCTGCTCTGGCCGGTCAAGCAGAAGTACGGCCGGAAGATCTCCTGGGCCGACCTGCTGGTCTTCGCCGGCAACTGTGCCATGGAATCGATGGGGTTCAAGACGTTCGGGTTCGGCTTCGGCCGCCAGGACATCTGGGAACCTGAGGAAATCTTCTGGGGGCCCGAGGACACGTGGCTCGGGGACGAGCGCTACAGCGGCGACAGGGAGCTCACCGGTCCTTTCGGTGCCGTGCAGATGGGACTGATCTACGTCAATCCGGAGGGGCCCAACGGCAACCCGGATCCGATCGCCGCCGCCAGGGACATTCGCGAGACGTTCGGGCGGATGGCGATGAATGACGAGGAGACGGTCGCGCTCATCGTCGGCGGCCACACGTTCGGCAAGTGCCATGGTGCGGTCGACCCCGCGTACATCGGTCCGGAACCCGAGGCCTGCCCCATCGAGCAGCAGGGCCTCGGCTGGAAGAACACGTACGGCAGCGGCAAGGGCGCCGACACGCTCACCAGCGGGCTGGAGGGCGCATGGACCTCCGAGCCGACGAAGTGGGACAACGGGTACCTGGACAACTTGTTCAGGTACGACTGGGAGATGACGACGAGCCCCGCCGGCGCGAAGCAATGGACGCCCAAGGACCCCTCCGCCCAGGGGACCGTTCCTGATGCTCACGACCCGTCGAAGAGGCACGCTCCCATGATGCTGACGACGGACCTCGCGCTGAAGGTGGATCCGGTCTACGGGCCGATCACGAAGAGCTTCCACGAGAACCCGGACAAGCTCGCGGACGCGTTCGCCAAGGCGTGGTACAAGCTGTTGCACCGTGACATGGGACCCCTCTCGCGTTACCTCGGCCCGTGGATTCCCGAGCCGCAGCTGTGGCAGGACCCCGTCCCCGCGGTCGATCACGAGCTGGTCGCGGACGCGGACATCGCTGCCCTCAAGGGCAGGATCCTCGCCTCGGGCCTGTCCGTATCCCAGCTGGTCACCACCGCTTGGGCGTCGGCGGCAAGCTTCCGCGGCACCGACAAGCGCGGCGGGGCCAACGGGGCACGGATCCGGCTCGCGCCGCAAAGGGACTGGGAGGTCAATGACCTGCCCGAGGTGGCCGAGGTGCTGCGGACCCTCGAGCAGATCCGGCAGGACTTCAACCTCTCACAGGCCGGCGGTACGAAGGTTTCGCTCGCCGACCTGATCGTCCTCGGCGGGTGTGCGGCCGTCGAGCAAGCCGCGACTAACGCCGGGCACGACATCACGGTTCCGTTCGCACCGGGGCGCACGGACGCCTCGCAGGAGCAGACCGACGTGGAGTCGTTCGCCGTGCTCGAACCCAGGGCGGACGCGTTCCGCAACTACCTCCGGGCGGGCGAGAAGTTGTCGCCGGAGACTCTCATGCTGGACCGCGCCAACCTGTTGACACTGACATCTCCCGAGATGACGGTGCTGATCGGCGGCATGCGGGCCCTGAACGGCAACTTCGGGCGGTCCCCACACGGTGTCTTCACCCACCGGCCGGAGACGTTGACCAACGACTTCTTCGTCAACCTGCTCGACATGAGCACGGAGTGGAAGGCGTCGACCTCGGCCGAGAACGTTTTCGAAGGTCGGGACCGCGCCACGGGCGAGGTCAAGTGGACCGCCACCGCCGTCGACCTCATCTTCGGTTCGCACTCCCAGCTCCGAGCCGCCTCGGAGGTCTACGCGTCCGAGGACGCGGGAGAGAAGTTCGTGCGTGACTTCGTGGCCGCCTGGGACAAGGTCATGAATCTCGATCGGTTCGACCTCGCCTGAGTCCGACGTCCCGGTCGGCCGCCCATCGGCCGACCGGACATCCTCGGTATCTCCCCGGACCGGACTCGGCACCGAGCCGTGTGACGGCCGAGCCGATCTCAAAGACAGCATGAACGTTTCAGCGGCCGGTGAGCTGGTCGAGACCTACCGCTGCCGGTGCGGCAGCACCTGGACCAAGACCTACCGGGCCGAGGGCCGGGAGCCGGACCCGGTGACGGGCGGCTGAAGCGCCCGCCACCCGATCCTCCCGGCCCGAGCGGTCAGCGTGACGGACTACGCCACGTCCCCCGTGAGGCCTGTGGACCAACTCCGCTGGAGCAGCACGTTCCGGTTCCGCGCGCTACGGGAGCTGCCCGTCACCACCCTCCCCTGACCACCGTGCGCGCCCCCGTGCGCCGCGCAGTCCTGGGCGACGTCAGGAACTCGTGAGGATGACGAGTTGCTGGGTCGCTCTGGTCATCGCGACGTAGCGGTCGACCGCTCCTTCGATGCCCTTGCCGTACGTCTCCGGGTCGATGAGGACGACCAGGTCGAACTCGAGCCCCTTCGACAGCTCCGGGGTCAGCGACCGGACGCGGGACGTCGCCCGGAAGGTGGCGCCCTTGATCTCACCAGCGCTGATGACGCAGGCGATCCCGTCGGCATGCGCAACGAGCCAGGCGTCGAGGATCGAGTCCAGATCCGCAACGGATCCGTGTACGACGGGGACCTCGCCGCTGCGGACGGAGGTCGGCACATTGGCGTCCGGGAGCGCGGCTCGGATGACCAGCTCGGCTTCCGCCATGACCTCTTGGGGCGTCCGGTAGTTGATGCTCAGGGAGGTCACGTTGATCCGGTCGAGCCCGATCCGCTCGAGCCGCTCCTGCCACGATTCCGTGAACCCGTGCCTGGCCTGGGCACGGTCCCCGACGATGGTGAAGCTCCGGGACGGGCAGCGGAGCAGCAGCATCTGCCACTCCGCGTCGGTCAGTTCCTGCGCCTCGTCCACGACGATGTGCGCGAACGGGCCGGCGAGCAGGTCCGGCTCGGTGCCGGACCGTGCGCTCTCGTCGATCAGGCTGTCCTGCAGGTCCCGTCCACGCAGCATCGTCACCGCGCCTTCACCGTCGTCATCGGCCTCGAGCAGGTTGCCGATGACGTCCGCCCTGTGGGCGCGTTCGGCGGCGACAGAGGCGTCGTGCCGGCGCTTGCGTCGTGACGCCTCCGGGTCTCCGAGCCGCTGGCGTGCTGCGTCGAGGAGCGGCAGGTCGGACACCGTCCAGGCCCGGGCGTCCTTGCGCTGCAGCTTCGACACGTCATCGGGACTCAGCCAGGGAGCGGACATCCGCAGGTAGGCGCGTACCGACCACAGGTCTGCGACGAGGTCAGTCGCTTCGAGCAGCGGCCACGCGCGGTTGAGGGTCCCGACCAGCTCACGGTCGTGCAGCAGCGCCCTGCGGAACAGGTCGGGCGAGACGTCGCCGTCGTGCTTGTCCATCAGGATCGCGAGCAGTTCCTCCCAGATCTGGTCGCGCGCTTCGTTGTGAGGAGTGCCCGGTCCCGGCGCCGCGAACGCCTCGGCCCAATCGTCGGCGCTCAGCCAGATGTCGGACCAGGGGGTCGTCACCGTCATCCCCTGGGCGAGCGGCTCTTCGTAGAACCTGACGGCCGTCTCGATCGCCTTCACCATGTCCGCGGACGACTTCAGGAGGGCGACGTCCGGGTCCGCCTCGATCGCCGCTCGGGCTCCTTCGGGGACGAGGTCCCGCAGGGTGCAGGTCTGCACGCCCTCCTCTCCGAGGCTGGGCAGGACGTCGGCGACATAGGCCAGGTAGGGCTGGTGCGGACCGACGAACAGCACGCCGCCCCGACGGTGACCGAGGCGGGGGTCGGAGTAGAGGAGGTAGGCGGAGCGGTGCAGAGCGACGACGGTCTTGCCCGTACCCGGACCGCCGTCGACGACGAGAGCACCGCGGGATCCCGCCCGGATGACGGCGTCCTGGTCGGCCTGGATGGTGGCGAGCACGTCTCGCATCCGGGGCGACCGGTTGCTGCCCAGGCTGGCGATGAAGGCTGACTGGTCGTCGAGGGCGGCGTGCCGTTCAAGCCCGTCAGCGGTGAACACTTCGTCCCAGTAGTCGCTGATCCGGCCGCGGGTCCAGCGATACCTGCGGCGGCTTGCCAGGCCCATCGGGTTGGCGTGGGTGGCCGCGAAGAACGGCTCAGCGGCGGGAGAGCGCCAGTCGATCAGCAGCCGACGGCCCGCGCTGTCGGTGAGGCCGAGCCGTCCGACGTACAGGGGCTCGGAGTTCTCCGCGCTGACGATGTGTCCGAGACACAGGTCCAGACCGAAGCGACGCAAGGAGCGCAGCCGACCGGTCAGTCGGTGGATCTCCATGTCCCGCTCCATCGCCTCCCGGCCAATGCCGCCGGGCGCCTTGCGCTCGGCATCGAGGCGGTCGGACAGTTCGGCGATCGCCTGCTCGAGGCTCTCCGCGATGGCCGCGAAGTGCTGCTGGTCGCCGGCGATCAGCATCGGGTCGGCCTTGGGGGACAGGTGGTCGGGAAGGTCGAACACGCTGGTGGTCAGGGGGTTCATGTCACCAACTCCGATCCGAGGTCGTGCCCGCGAGGTCCGGCGGCGCGCACACCCGCACCTCAGCGCCGAGTGCCCGCGACCGCGGCGCGAGTCCCCCCGCAGGCTCGACGCCACCGCACGACCCGTAAACCGACAACAACACACGCACCTTGTGAATCTCCCGTTTCCGCAGGTTCTGGCCTTGGGCCAGTGATTCTGTGGCACGACCCGGGTCTTGCCGCAAGCCCCCCGGTGCGCTATAAGTTGAGAGTGGCAAGGGGTGGGCACTGTCCCCCGATGTCACCATCTCCCTAGTAACCGGTGCGGCCGCCGAAGGTGCCGAGGCGCGAGCAGACCGGGTACGAGGCCCTCACCGGGCGCTCGCGCAGGATCTGGCGGGCTCGGTACTCGCCCAGGCTCATCGCGTACCAGGGGACATCGCCCGCCGCGGAGATCTCGTCGTTGATCCCGAGCAGGGCGCAGGAACGTTGGGGCTCGGGCAGAGCGTCCAGGGCGGGCACGGCGTCCGCCGACAGGGACTGGAAGTAGGCCAGGTCGATCTTGCGGTCCGCCTCGAAGCGGTCCGCGTTCCGCTCGGCGACCATCCCGTCCGGGGACAGCAGGCCGAAGGCGAACACACCCGCCGCCACGCTCCCCGTGACGGCGCGCGGCAGCCAGCGTGCTCCGAACACCCCGGCCGCCATGATCAGCACGATGACCAGCCCGAGCCAGAGCTCCATCGCCGCCACCGAAACGCGCAGCCGCGTCAGCCCGTAGGCGTCCACGTAGAGGTCCATCCGGCGCAGCGCGGAGGCGACGACGACCAGCGTCAGCGCGCACAGCACTCCGAGCACGACGCGGACGAAGCGGCGGTCGCCGGCGTCGGCGCGCGGGGCCCAGCGCAAGGCGAGCGCGATCACGGCGAGGGTGAGCAGGGTGGCCCAGAGCAGCTGCCAGAAACCCTGCTGGGCGTACTCGGCATAGGTGAGGCCGGTACTGCGCAGGACCTTGTCGTAGCCGCCGAACAGCACGGCCAGCTGGACGGCGTTGAAACCGGCGAACAGCAGGTTCAGCAGGACGAGCGGAAGGGCCCATTCGACGCGGGAACGCGGCTTGCCCGGGGCCACCTTGATCCGGTCCCAGCGCAGCGGGGCCGCGGCGGTGCGGGCGGCGGCGAGCGCGAGGACGGCGCCGAGGAGGAAGAGCAGGGTCCGGACGGGGCCGTCGCCGATGGAGACGTCGGGCGTCAACCCGCCCAGCAGATCGGCGAAGGCGGCGTCGGCGGAGGCGAACAGCGTGCCGAAGAGCACGAGCAGGGCCACCGCCACCGCGACCGCCTTGGCCACGGGCAGCCAGCGGTCCTTTCGAACCCCGCCCCGCGAGCGCAGGCCGGTCCAGGCCCAGCCGACGCCGGACACGGCGGAGGCGAAGAAGCCGAGCGGGCTGAGCAGGACGCCCGGCCAGGTACGGCTGCCGTGCAGAGCCAGGGCCCCCAGCAGGACGGCGGAGAGGATCGCGAGCGTGGACGGCCACGCGGAGTCGCGCAGGGCGGGTACGACGAGCAGGGCGATACAGCCGATCGCCCAGACGACGGTCCAAGGGCGGGCCGTACGACGGGCCGTGCGGGCGGCGACGTACGCGGCGGCGACGGCGGGCGCCACCGCGAGCAGTAGACCGGGACCCATGCCGTCGCCGAGGAGCAGGGCGGAGGCGAGGCCGGCGGTGAGGGCCGCGACGAGCGTCGCGGTCCGGATCGGGGCGGCCTCGGCGGGCCGCACCCGTACGACCCAGGGCGGCGGCGCGGCGGCCTGGGCGCGGGAGGCGGCCCGTTCACGCTGCTGGTACGCATGCCAGGCGGCGGCGTCGAGGGGCGCCCCTGGTGCACCAGGCCCTCGCCCGGCGGCCCCGGGAGCCGGTGGCGAACCCGGCCCGGCGCCCCCGGCGCCGCCCCCTGCGGCGGGTCTGGCATCGGCCGCCGCCGGATTTACCGGCTCCGCAGCGCGTGCACCGGCTGCGTCCTTGGCCATGGCTTTGGCCTCGTCCTGGGCCTCAGGCCCATCCACCCCATCGGTGTTCCCGGTCATCGGGTCCCCTCCTCTGTCGGCCGCGCCCGGTGTTCCATCGGGGCGGCGAAGCGACAGAGTAGGCCGATGACAGGATGTTTTGAACAGGATCAAAAACTCCTGTGGCAGTACCGTGACAATCGGAAGGGGTATTTCCCCCTCCACTTGGACCCGCACTCAGCGCGCCACGGCCTCGGGCAGCCACTCCGGCAGGGCCTCGGTGCGCTCTCCCGCCACGCGGTCGCCGACACGCACGACGCCCATGCCTGACGGCTCGTCCGGCTCACGAGGCCGCGCAGGGCCGGATGGCGACGAATTCGGCGTAGTGGTCGCGGTAGGTCTCGGTGAACGTCAGAGGAGGGCACAGCTGCGCGCGCCGGCGCATGTCGTCGGCGTCCTCGGGCAGGATGTAGCGGGCCTTCTGGTAGGCGCGGACCTTGGCGGCGAAGGCCCGGGTGTACGCGTCGTGGGTGCTGAAGCCGAGTTGCTGCACCGACCGCACGTTCTCGTAACTGCCGACGAAGCCGGCGATGTAGCGCGCCTCTCCGAGTTCGACGAACGGCAGCCGCGGCACGCGTCGGCCGGTGCGGTCCTCGGTGATCGCGTTGCCGACGGCGTCGCGGACGATGGCGCCGTTCCGCGTGCGCAGCTGGGTGCTCGTCGGCGGGTGCGATCCCTTACGGACCCAGTCGTGGCCCTGCAGGAAATGCGCGCGAAGCGCGGGTACGAAGGAGGCCGGGGTCGTCCGCCTCACCGGGAACGGCAGATCCAGCGGCGCCTCCAGCGGATCCGGGATGTGCGGACTGCCCGCGACGACGTAGAAGCGGTAGCGGTTCCGGGCGACGCCCCGGTCGGTCAGGTTCGTGGAATCGTCGGCTTCCGAGTTCACGATGACGATCTTGCCGTCGAAGCGGCCGGCCACCAGGTCGGCCTGGGGGTCGAAGCCCTCCGTGGTGATCGGAACCGCCAGGTCGAACACGCCTGCGGCGGCGCCGGAACGGACCAGGCGGAGGATGGGGTACGAGCTGTCGGAGAAGCCCGTGACGTACGTCCGGGCGACCTTGCCGACCATTGAGCGACCGCCCGAGGAGAGCGCCTTGGCGAAGTCGGTGATGATCTCGTCGTCGACCCTCGCTCCCTCCTCCTCGACACCTCCCTCGACGAACGTGCCGGGGACGGACGGGTCGAGGATGCGGTTGCCGAGCGTGCTCCAGCCGACGCCCGCGTGGACGAATCCACGGCGGAACACGAAGTCCCTGCCGAGGTAGACGTTGAGCGTGCCGAGGCCCACCACGAAGTGCGGCGGCTCCACCAGCACGGTGCCGTTGGAACGGTGCGGTTCGGCCGGTGCGCTGATCCGGTAGGGCACCCGGAACCGCCCGGTGGAGGTCCGTCCTTCGAACACGCCGTCGTACTGGACGTAGCGGATGCCGCCGAACGATCCGAGCGGCGTGGCCCTGGGACGGCTGAGCCGGTCCCGGGTCCCGTCCTGCGGCGGGTCGGCGGCGTCGTGGGGGGCCACGAGCGGCTGAGGGTGACCGGGGGCGGCCTGGGCTCCCGTTGCCGGGAGGACCGGCATCAGCGCCGCCAGCAGCAGGGCCCACAGCCCGAGCCGCCTTCGGCGAAAGACCCCCCAACGCGTCAGCGTGACGGGGCCCGTGTATCGGAAACACTGCCTGAACATCGGGTGCTCCTCCTTCTCGCCGGGAAGCACTCATCCGGTGCTCTGGCGCTGGAGCCAGCCGACCACTCCCTGGCCCTGTCGGCCTTCCGGCTGGCCCAACGGAGCGAGCGGTCTGAGCTGTACGGGGGCGTGGCGTCCCGGGCGAGGGCCGACTCACGGCGCTGTTCCCCCCTCCGGCCGGCTACGGAAATCCGACACGGTGCCGTCGGCACGGGCCGACGGCGGCACGGCCGCCTTTCCCCCCTCCGCTCGTGCAACCGTGGGGCTCCGGCGAGTGTCTCTACAGGTGACAGCACTGTCCCCGTCTCTGGAGAATCTGGGGAAAGTCATGAACCACTCGCGTTCACGTCTACGCCGTCGGCAGGCCACAGCCCTGGCCACGGGCGCTCTTCTCACCGCCGCCATCGCGCTCGCCGCACCGGCTTCCGCCGCCGCCACCAGCACCAAAACCACCACGCAGACCCAGACCCCCCTGGTCGTCAATGCCCGCTGGGGCGGGCACTGCACCTTCGACCGCATCGTCATCGACCTGCAGGGATACGTCCCGGGGTATACCGTCACGCCCGTCTCGCAACTGGTCTACGACGGATCCGGCAAGCCCGTCCCGCTGGCCGGGTCGCACTTCCTGGAGATCCGCCTGAATCCGGCCGCCGCACACAACGAGGACGGGCAAAGCGTCTACCAGGGCCCCCACCTGCAGAAGATCTACCTGAGCAAGCTCAAGGGCCTTGCCCTGACCGGTGACTTCGAGGGGTACGTGACCTTCGGCGCCGCCTTCGACACCAAGCCGTACTACAACACCTTCGTCCTGCACTCCCCCGAGCGGCTGGTCGTGGACATCGCGCACCCGAACGTGTGCTGAGGTCCCTGGCCGCGCGCTCGGCGGTGCTCGGGATCCGCGAGCGCCGGTTTCCAGCGGACGGGCATCCCGCCCGCCCGCTGGAGGCGCGCGGCCCGGTGCCTGAGGTCAGGTGCGTGAGGTTCCACCAGGCCATCTGGCGGACAGCGAGACATACGAAGCCAAGTACAGGGAAGAGGAACTCCACACACCGAAAGCGACATGGCGGACATCGGGATGGAGTGACCACTTTGGACGGGATCGTGCTCCCGCGCGAGGACCACAGGACGGTCGAGCAGCAGGCCAAGGCCGACGCCCCTCGTGATCCGCTCGATGCCCCCAGCGCCACCGATGCGTAGGACGGGCCACGAAGAACAGCGGGACGGTGAGCACGCGTCCGTCGTATCCCTCCGTGTCAACGGGACGACGCACACGCTCGCCCTCGACAACCGCACCACCGTCCTGGACGCCCTTCGGGAACACCTGGATCTCACCGGCGCGAAGAAGGGGTGCGACCACGGGCAGTGCGGCGCGTGCACCGTCCTTGTCGGCGGCCGGCGCGCCAACAGCTGTCTCCTGCTCGCCGCCGCCTGCGACGGCGAGCGCATCACCACCGTGGAGGGCCTTCTCGACGGCGAGCGGCTCCACCCGGTTCAGGAGGCGTTCGTCGCCCGGGACGCCCTGCAGTGCGGCTATTGCACTCCGGGTCAGATCTGTTCGGCCGTCGGCATGCTCGCCGAGGCCGCCGAGGGGCATCCCTCGCACGTGACACCGCCCGACGCCGCAGACCGCGGCAGCCCTGCGGCCCTCACCCCTCGGGAGATCCGGGAGCGCATGAGCGGGAACATCTGCCGGTGCGGCGCCTACCCGAACATCGTGGACGCGATCGAGGAGGCGACACGGTGAAACCCTTCGCATATCTCCGTGCCGCACGGACCGAAGAGGCGATCGAAGCCTTCGCCGCACATCCCCGTGCCCAGTTCCTCGGCGGCGGCACCAACCTCGTGGACCTGATGAAGCTCGGGGTCGCCACCCCGGAGTTCCTCATCGACGTCAGCCGGCTCCCCCTGGACGGCATCGGCGAGACGCCCGAGGGCGGCCTGCACATCGGCGCGACCGCGCGCAACAGTGACGTGGCCGCCCACCCGGTCGTACGTACCCGCTACACAGCCCTGTCGCAGGCCCTGCTCTCCGGAGCCTCGGGACAGTTGCGCAACACGGCGACGACCGGCGGAAACCTGCTCCAGCGCACCCGTTGCCCCTACTTCCAGGACACCTCCAAGCCCTGCAACAAACGCGAGCCCGGCACCGGCTGCCCCGCCCGCGAAGGCGTCCATCGCGAGCTCGCGGTGCTCGGCCACTCCGCGCACTGCGTCGCCACCCACCCGTCGGACATGGCCGTCGCTCTGGCCGCGCTCGACGCGACGGTCCACCTGCGCGGGCCGCAGGGCGAGCGCACGGTCGCCGTCACGGACTTCCACCGGCTGCCCGGCGACCGCCCCGACCTGGACACCGTCATCCGTCCGGGGGAACTGATCACCGAAGTGGCCCTGCCGCCCTCTTCACCGGCGGCCCACAGCGGCTACCGCAAGGCTCGCGACCGCGCCTCCTTCGCATTCGCCCTCGCTTCCGTCGCCGCCGTCCTGCGCGTCGAGGACGGCGTCGTCACCGAGGCGGCGCTGGCCTTCGGCGGGCTCGCCCACAAACCCTGGCGCGCCCGCGCGGCCGAGGAGGTCCTGCGCCGTGCGCCCGCCACCGAGGAGACGTACAGGCGGGCGGCGGACGCTGAACTCGCGGCCGCCGAACCGCTGCGCGACAACGCCTTCAAGGTGGACCTCACCCGCAACCTCACCATCGGCGTGCTGACCGAACTCGCCTCCCGTGCCCGAGGAGGGGCGTCCACGACATGACCAGCACACAGACCGTGCAGCACAGCGCCGCCGCCATCCGACGTGAGGCCCGGGAGAAGGTCACGGGGGCGGCGCGCTACGCCGCCGACCACACCCCGCCCGGCCTCGCCCACGCCTCGCCCGTGCCCGCCACCGTCGCGCGGGGCAGGGTCATCGCCGTGCACGCCGACGAGGTGCTGCGGCGGCCCGGCGTGCACGCCGTGCTCAGCCATGCGAACGCACCGCGCCTGGGCGACGCCGAGGACCGGACGCTCGCCCTGCTCCAGAACGACCGCGTTCCGCACCGCGGCTGGTACGTCGCCCTCGTGGTGGCCGACACGCCGGAGAACGCCCGCGCCGCCGCCGACGACCTGCGGATCGAGTACGCGGTCGAGGAGCACGACGCGGGACTGACCGCCGACCATCCGGATCTCTACACCCCCGAGGAGGCCAACGGCGGCTATCCAGCGGTCCGGGAACGGGGTGACTTCGACACCGCCTACGCCGCGGCCGCCGTCCGCGTCGACGCGACGTACACCATGAGCGCGCTCCACAACCATCCGATGGAGCCGCACGCCTCCACCGCCTGGTGGGACGACGACCGTCTGACGGTCATCGACTCGAGTCAGGGCTCGTCCACGGTACGGGACACCCTCGCTCAGCTCTTCGGGCTGCCGGCGCGGCGCATCACGGTCGTCTCCGAGCACGTCGGCGGGGGCTTCGGCTCCAAGGGCACTCCCCGGCCGCACGTCGTCCTCGCCGCGATGGCCGCCCGGCACACCGGACGGCCGGTCAAGCTGGCGCTCCCCCGTCACCAGTTGGCCGCCACCGTCGGTCACCGCGCCCCCACCATCCAGCGCGTACGCCTCGGCGCGGGCAGCGACGGTGTCATCAGCGCGCTCGCCCACGACGTCGTCACCCAGACGTCCAAGGTCATGGAGTTCGTCGAGCAGGCCGCCGTCCCCGCCCGCATCATGTACGTCTCGCCGCACAGCCGCACCGGCCACCGGGTGGTGGCGCTGGACGTGCCGACCCCCTCGTGGATGCGTGCTCCGGGCGAAGCACCCGGCATGTACGCCTTGGAGTCGGCCATGGACGAACTCGCCGTCGCCACCGGGATCGACCCGGTGGAACTGCGGCTGCGCAACGAACCGGACACCGAACCCGACAGCGGCAGACCCTTCAGCAGCAGGCACCTCACCGACTGCCTGCTCGAGGGAGCGCGGCGCTTCGGCTGGCAGCGGCGCGACCCCAGGCCCGGCGTCCGCCGTGACGGCGACCTGCTGCTGGGTACGGGAGTGGCCGCGGCCACCTACCCCGTATACGTCAGCCCGTCCACCGCCACCGCGCACGCCGCACCGGACGGCACCTACGTCGTACGGGTCAACGCCACCGACATCGGCACCGGCGCCCGCACCGTCCTCGCGCAGATCGCCGCCGACGTGCTCGCGTGCCCCCTGGAATCGGTACGCGTGGACATCGGCAGCAGCGCGCTGCCCGAGGCCCCGCTCGCGGGCGGGTCCTCGGGCACCGCGTCCTGGGGCTGGGCCGTGCACAAGGCCTGCACGGCCCTCGACGGGCAACTGCGCGGCCACGTCGGCGTGCTGCCGCCCGAGGGCATCAGCGTCTCGGCGGACACCGCACAGGAGGCCGGGCAGAAGTCCTCCTACGCACGCCACGCGTTCGGGGCGCACTTCGCCGAGGTACAGGTGGACACCCTGACCGGGGAGGTACGCGTGCGCCGCCTCCTCGGTGTCTACGCCGCGGGCCGCATCCTGAACTCCCGTACCGCGCGCTCTCAGTTCATCGGCGGCATGACCATGGGACTCGGGATGGCCCTGACCGAGGGAAGCACCATGGACCAGGCGTTCGGCGACTACGCGGAGCACGATCTGGCCTCCTACCACGTCCCCGTCTGCGCGGACGTGCCCGCCATCGAGGCACACTGGCTCGACGAGGACGACCCTCACCTGAACCCCATGGGCAGCAAGGGAATCGGCGAGATCGGCATCGTCGGCACGGCCGCGGCGATCGCGAACGCCGTCCACCACGCGGTGGGCGCACGGCTGCGTGACCTGCCCCTGACCCCGGACCGGCTGCTGCCCCATCTCCCACGCTGAACCGGGCGCCCGGACAGCCTCATGCCGAGGGTCAGGGGTGCATCCGGGCACCCTTGAGCACCTTGTCGACCGCGTTGCGCGGCCCGTAGACGGCGAGACCCACCAGGTCCAGCCGGTCCTTCGGCACGGCCCGTACCGCAGCGCGATTGTCCCGATCGTTGCCAGTGGCGAAGAGGTCGGACGTGAACACCGCCCGCGGAAGCGAGCGGGACAGGGCGCGGCTGTGCGCTGCGGTCAGCGTCTCCATCGCCGCCTCGAAGACCAGGACGGGCTGGCGGAGCATCGGCAGGTACGCGGTGCCGTCGGCGTCGGCGTACGGTTCGCCGATCACCTCGGGCTGCTCCGAGCCTAGGCCGCTGACCAGGAACGCGGTCACGTTCAGCCGCTGCCAGGTCTCCAGGTCCTCGCGCAGCAGTACGGCGATCTTGGTGTCAAAGCGTGCGGGAGCAGTCTCGGTCGTCATGGTCCGAGACTGCCGACCGTCCTACGGCACCGTCTTGTACGTTCCTGACACGACGGAGGCGCTACGTGGGTCGCCGCGGGCGGTCATGTGGTGCCCACCCCACCGCGGGCCAGCGCGAACACGCCGGTCACGATCAGGGCCACGCCCAGCAGCTCCGGGGCCAGCCACCAGCCCGCGCGGACGTGTTCCTCGTACAGCAGGACGCCCAGCAGCAGGCTGATGCCCGCGTCCCCGAGGGTCAGGGCGGGCTGCGAGGCGATCAGCGGTCCACCCTGCATGGCGTGTTCGAACAGCAGCAGGGCGCAGATACCGGTCGCGGCGAAGGCGTACGTCTGCCAGCTGGTCAGGAACGCCCCGATGCCGCCCTCGTCGAGGATGTGCATCGCGGACTTCATGAGGGCAGCGGTCAACGCGTAGCAGACGGCGGTGCCGGCGCCCAGGCATCCGGCGCGGATCCGGCCGGGCGGCTGCCGCAGTCCCGCCACCGTCAGAGCCACCACGGCGCAGGCGCAGGCGGCGAGTGCCGCACCCCACCGGTCCAGCGGCACGTGCGTCCGGTTCCCTGTGGGCGAGGCGGCCGCCAGTGCCACGCCGAGGCCGCCCACGACCGCCGCGACGGCCCACCACAGCGGTCCGGGCAGCCGTTGCCGTGCCATCAGCGAGGCGATCAGCAGCGCCGACGGCAGTTCGAGCACGAAGAGGGGCTGCACGAGGGACAGCGCGCCGGTTGCCAGCGCCACCGCCTGCCCCACTCCGGCGGCGATCACCGCCAGGATCCCCGCGAGCCAGACGGGCCGGCGCAGCAGGTCGAGGATCAGCCCGAGCCGGAAGCCGGGGACTTGTGGCACGGTGAGCGCGGCACGGCGCTGCAGCACCGTGCCCAGCGCGTTGCTGACCGCGGCGAGGAGCGCGCAGAGGACCGGCAGGACAATGCCCATGCCCCGATCCTCGCTCCTGGACCGTCCGGGCGGCGGCGCGCCCCGCGTTCGTGACCCGTGCGGCCCCCGGTCGGGCGAAAGTCCGGCCGACCGCGTGGCAGAACCGCTCTTCTCCTGTGGTGGCGGCCGTGGTGATCGCGCTGATCGTGGTCATCGGCCAGGTCGAGGGGCACCTGCTGCATCCGCTGGTGATGAGCTGGGCGGTACGGCTGCATCCGCTGGTAGTGGCGATCGCGGGGGCCACCGCGGCGGGCATCGTGGGCGCGGTGGTCGCGGTACCGCTGGTGTCGGTGGTGTGGTCGGTGCACACGTCGCTGGGCGAGGCCCGCCGCGCCACCGAAGCGGTCGCGGAGAACGCCTAGCTGTCGTTCTGCGCCCGGTGGCGCGAAGCCCGGCCACAGTTGCTTCGGAATCTAGGGCCTGCGGCCCGTAGCCGAGGCGAAGCCGAGCCACGTGTGCCGGTTGCCCGCCCAGCACCAGCCGACCTTGGGCGCGTTGCGTCGCTCGCGGCCGTCCCGCCCCGTTCCGTTGCTGATCCAGATCGCCGGGGTACGGGCGTCCAGGGCGCCGTTCGCCTTGCGCAGCCGGGAGCCGATGGTCATGAAGCAGTGATTGCGCTCCAGGACCGCGGGCTGCTGGAGCACCCAGTGGATGCCCTCGGTGAGCAGCAGCGGGGTGCGGTCCTTCTCGGTGAGGGCGGTCAATGCCTCCTCCGGGCTCCAGTCGGCCATGAGGTCGCCGCGGTCGAGGCCGGTGACGAGGTAGAAGGGGGCGTCGGGCAGGTCGACGGTGTCGAGCGGGGCGAAGCGGTCGACGTCGGGCATGTCGATGACGACGAAGCCGGGCTTGCCGTCGTGGCGGAGCAGCGGTGCGAGGGCGGAGGCGGGGGCGCGGTCCGGGTGGACGGCGAGCAGGACGTCGCCGTCGCCGGCGCCGGCGCCGGCGCCCGCGGCGAAGGCGCGCAGCTCGGTGGCGGTCAGCCCCGCGAGCTCGTGCACGCCGAGCTCGATCAGGCGTTCGGCCTGGGTGGTGAGCGGCGGGAGAGTGGTCGCGGTGGCGGTGGGCTGCGTTTTTTCGGGCACGGCACTTCCCTCGGTTCGCGGTTCGCGGTTCGCGGTTCGCAGGAGCGGGCCCGGGATCAAACGAGGCGGCCTGCCGAAATGTTCCCGGGACGGCGCCGGGCCCGCGCCGACTCCGGCTCGTCGCTTCCCGGCCCGCCGCCCGGGCGCCCCTGGACCGAGGCCGGCCGGCGGCACCGGTCGGTGGTGAGGAGTTCACGGCCCGGGAGGCCGGCGGTGAAGTTGCCGCCGCGCTGGACTGGAGCGACTGCGCCGTGGCGGGCGGTACGAGGGGCCGCCACGGCGGTGCGGGGCTCCGGCCGGCGGTAGCGGTCACCGAGTCCGCAGCCCAGAGTAAGCCAGTGGAGTCAGTGGCCGGAAGCCTCCGCCATCACTTCTTGCACAGGGCGGTGTCGAGGAGGGCATCGGCGTTTGTGAAGCCCCTCGCGCTGGGTGCCGGGTCGGCGGTGACGGCGATCGTGGCGGCGCGGCCGTCATCGGTGACACCGGGGACCGTGTGGTAACCGGGAGTGTCCCCGCCGTGCCCCCACATCACGCCGCCGCAGCTCAGCGGCGTGCTCCACAGCCCCAGCCCGGCCCGGATCCCGGATGCCGTAGCGGGACTGTCGGGGATCTCGACGGTGGTGCGCATCTGGGCGAGCTGGGCGGGCTCCAGGAGCTTGCCGCCGACGAGGGCCGAGAAGAAGCGGTTCAGGTCGCCGGGGGTGGAGATCAGCTGCCCGGCGGCCCACCCCCAGGAGGGGTCCAACTCCGTGACGTCCTCCAGGGGTTCTCCGGGCTTCGGCGCGTGGTAGCCCTTGGGATGGGCTTCGCGGATGCCCTCCTCTCCCACACCGGGGAAGTAGGTGTGGCGCAGCCCGATGCGGTCGATGATCCGCTTCGTGATCTGCTCCGCGACCGGGCGGCCCGTGACCTTCTCGATGAGCAGACCGGCCAGGACGTAATTGGTGTTGCTGTACGACCAGCCGGTCCCGGGAGCGAAGAGGGCCTTGCGCGACAGCCCCAGGTCGAGCAGCTCGCGGGGCTGGTAGTAGGTGTGGCGGCTCTTGCCGAAGACGGCATCGATCAGGGAGTCGGTGTAATTGGGCAGTCCGCTGGTGTGCTGGAGGAGCTGGCGCACCTTGATCTGGCGCCCGTCGATGCCCTCGCCCCGCACCAGGTTGGGCAGGTACTCCTCGATGGGGGCGTCGAGAGCTATCTTGCCCTCGCCGACCAGTTGAAGGACGACGGTGGCGGTGAACGTCTTGGTGTTGCTGCCGGCCCGCACCTGTCCGTCGACGGGGACTTTCGCCCCGGTCCGCAAGTCCGCGACGCCGGCGGTGTAGTTGCGGGTGCGCCCGTCACGGCCGACGGTGGCTGCCAGAGCGGCGGGGAACCAGTCGTCGTTCACGAGCCGCTCCAGTCCCCTGCCTACGGCATCACGCGGGCCGTGGGACTGCGCCGCCGACGCGGGCAGCGTGCCGGCCACGGCCAGGGCGGCGGCCATCATTGCCACCGCCGCGACTGCCCGCCGCCGCCCGGACCGTGATGTCGCGCGAACACGCCGAAGTCGGCGGGAAAAACGATCGGCCATGGAAGACGCTCCTTGTGCACTGTGCCGCGAGGGGCCGGGACGGACGGATCGAGGCGGACTCACGGCGTCTCGCAACGCGGGTGAACCCTGTGATCGCATGCCCCGAGACTAGGAAGCGGACCTGCTCCGGAGCATCGCCCGTGGGCACGAGGACCCGGGTCCCGCCCCGCACCCACGACCAGTACCCCGGTCCTCCTTCCGGTCACAGCACTAGGGGCCCGCGTGGACCTGGCAGGCCCACAGGCTCGGGGTCCGGGGGTACTTGTCGCGCAGCGCGCACACGGTGGAGTGCAGGGCCTCGGCTGTCCGGTCGACGTCCAGCGTGCCGTCGCCCGTACTCAGGGCCTCGTACACGCCCTGGGCGACACCGGCTCCGATCGTGTCGTCGACGTGCCAGAGCGAGCCGACGACATGGGGGAAGCCCGCGATCTGGAGGGCGCTGACGATGTGGACGGCCTCGTCGGCGAGTTCGGGGCTGGTCCGCAGGGTGTCGCAGGCGGAGAGGTAGGCGAGCCGGACCGACGGCAGCCGGAGCCGGGCGAGGTCGCGGACGGTCAGCGGACGTTCGGTGTGATCGTGCAGGACGAGCCGGCTGCCGGACGGCCGCTCCAGATCTCCCAGGGCGTGGCAGGCGAAGTGCGCGTACGCGTGCCGGGGCAGGGCGGAGACCACCGCGGAGTGGGTGGCGGACGCGCCGGTCAGCACCTCGGAGCGGGGCAGTAGCCGGGCAAGGTGTTCGGCCTCACGGCGCGCGGCGGGCAGTGGTGCGAGGCCGGCGGCCTCGCTGACGGAGACGACGAGCGCACCGGTGCCCGCCGGGCGGGCAGCGCGTTGTCTGGCGTGGTGCAGCGCCCGCAGAGTGGGTGTGTACGAGGAGACCACCCGGTCCAGCGCGCCGGACGCGCCGTCGGCGGGGGCCGCCGCGTGCAGCGGCAGCGTGCCCAGGGCTCCGGCGGGCGACCACCACACGCGGGGCCGCGGTCCGGCGGATGCGGCCGGGACGGCCAGGTGGTCGAGGACGGGGCCGGTGACCGCCTGCCACAGCCAGACGAGCGTTTCCCGCACGACCTGCTGGGCACGCTGCGACTGCTTGCGGGAGGTTCCGGGCGCCTCGATGCGCAGCAACGCGTCCTGAAAGGTCTGCCGGCGCGCTGCCGTCGTCTCCGGATCGAGCTCCGGGAGCGGCACGGCGTCGATCGAGCGCTCGGTGACGACGAGTGCGCTGCTGCCGTACGGGGAGACGATGACCAGGACCACGGGGCCCGCCGCGGCCGTCGCGAGCAGTTCCCGCTCGTGCCACTCCCGCACCGGACGCAGCAGGCCGAGCCCGGGATGCTCGGCGCGGATCCGGTCCGTGAGTTCGCGCCATTCGGTGGCCAGTCGCTGGCGTCGGTCGGCTCGGGCGTCGGACGCCTGCGATGTGTTCCAGGCGCCGCCTTCGCCATGGAACTCCGCACTCGACGGATCCTGGCTGTCCGTCGCCGTGTCGAGAGCCTCGCGTAGTTCCTCGAAGCGGACGGCGAGGTGCGGGGCGGTCTCCCGGAGCCGGGCCAGGTCGCTGTCGGCGTCGAAGGCGTGGGACAGCAGCACACCTCTGGCCTGTTCGAGGAGCCCCACGGCCAGCTCTGGCCGGCCGCAGCGCACCGCGCAGGCCGCTGCGGCGGCACCCAGACCGACGGTCCGGCTCAGCAGGAACTCCTGGTCGTCGCGGACGAGATGGCGGGGCGCGACGGAGTGCAGTAGGTCGACCGCCGTCACGTAGCCGTCCAGGGCGCGGTCCCAGACGCCGAGTTCCGCCCAGGTGTCGCCCCAGGCCCGTGCGGCGTCCAGGCGCTCGGAGGGCGCGCACTGCTGCTCCAGGGCAGCGGCCCGGAACAGGTCGGCTGCCTCGGCCAGATCGGCTCGGCGGCCGCGACCGCGGCCACGGGCGGTGCCCGGGTCCCGCAGGATGTCGCCGAGGAGCGTCAGGCGCGACGTGCGCCTCGCGTGGCCGGGCGGGGTGACGTCGACGGCCCGGCGGGACAACGCGATCGCCTCGTTCCGGACCGCCGACGACCATACGGCGCCGAAGCTCGCCATGCGGGCGCCGGCGGCCACCACCAGCGCGCCGGGCAGCTCGGGCGAGTCCGCGGGCAGCGCCGCGACCACCGCGTCGGCCAGCTCGCGTGCCTCGCGCGCGTCACCGAGTCGTTGCGTCGCCCCACAGCGGACGAGAAGGGCCATGGCCAGGTTGTGGCGCCGACGCGGCAACAGTGGGTCGTCCGCCGGGGTGAGGGCGAGGGCTTCCCTGAAGTGCCGGATCGCTTCGCCGAGTTGGGCGACCGGGTCGGCGGCACGCTCGAATCCGCTCATGTGGCTGATCGCCGTCGAGCCGAGCATCATCGCATGGTGCGCGCGGCCGAGACCGGGCAGTTCCGCGGCCCGGCGCCGGCACTCCTGGGCCTCCCGCAGGTCCTCGCCGTCCTCGGTCAGTCGGTGGCGCAGGCCCAAGGCCATCCCGAGGTTGAGCAGCCGCACGCCGAGGATCTCGTGCCCTTCGGAGGTGAGCGCCACCGCCTCCCGAAGAGCCAGGATCGCCTCGTTCAACTCCTCAGCGTCTCCCGTGTGTTGGAAACTGGTGCTCAGCACCATCCCGAGATCGCTGAGCGTCACGGGCCTCCCGGGGCTGCCCGGCGGCAGGAGCGGCTCGGCCTGCCGGAGGAGCCGCAGGGCCTCGGGCAGGTCCGCGCCGTTCCCTTCCGGATCGAGGCCGTACCGGGCGTGCAGGGCCATCGCGGGGCCGAGCAGCCGCGTCGCGGTGCGGGACGTCGGTTCCGCGGACGCGGCGAGCACGGCGGACAGGTGGGTGATCGCCGCGTCCAGATCGGCCGGATCGCCGGTCATTGCGAAGCGGGCGCGCAGCGCGTTGCCCAGGACATTGCGGACGCCGGTGCGCTGCTCCGGGTCCTGGGACGCGTCCAGTGCCTCGGTCAGTACGCCGATCGCCTCGTGCAGATCGTGTGGCCGGCCGGTGCGTTGGTGCCGCAGGGTGAGCCCGAGCGCCAGGTTGAGACCCGCCGCCGTCGGACCGTTCGGATCGTCGGGAGCGGCCCGGCGGAGCAGGTCCACCACCTCGTCGCACTCCTCGGGCGTGCCGCCGTCCCGCTGCCGCAGCGCCAGCAGCGCGCTGGCCAGGGTGCCGAGGTAGTGAGCCGGATACGGGCCTTGTGCGGGCACTTGGGCCAGTACGTCGCGGGCGATGCTGACCGCCTCGTACAGGTCGTCCGGGTCGTACGACTGCCGGAACCGATCCAGCAACTGGATGCTCAGGTTGCTGAGCGTGAGAAGCCGGTCGGGGGAGTCGGCGGGAATGCGTTTGAGGGTGCGGTGGGTGAGATGGAGTTCGGCATCCGAGCCTCCGTCGGCGCTCGGCCCGTGCTGCCCGGCGAGGGACAGCACGTGGGTCAGAACGGTGGTCCGGGTCGCGTACGCCGGGTCGTGCTCCGGCGTCGCGAGGACGGCGAGGTTGCCCAGCGCCACCGCCACCCCCAGCAGTGCCTCACGCGTGGGAAGGGCGGCACTGGCCCGCACGGTCGCCTCGTACAGCCTGAGAACGTCTTCGGGGGCGTCCCGCGGCGGATGGTCCTGTGGGTCCTGCGCTGCGATCACGATCGCGGCACACTCGGACAACCACTCGGCGGGACCGTCCGCGTGCGCCGGGTCGGGGCGGTCCGCGGGGTCGGTGACCTCGTAGCCGGCCGCCAACTCCGGCGGTACCGCCCCGGGATAGGCCATCCATACGGGGAAGAGCAATGTTCCGGCCATGGCTCTGTGGACGCCGCCTTGCGCACCGGGGGCGGCCGCCGCGCGAGCGAGGCAGAGCCAGCCGGCCGCATGCCGGGCCTCCAGGTCGGTCCTGGTGTCGGCGGTCCGGAGCAGTGCCCGGAGTTCGGCATCCGCCTCGGGGCCGAACACCACGTCCCCGTGCGGAACGCCGTCCGCGGCCCCGGCCCGTATGAGGCGTGCACGGATCGTCCGCACCAGCCGGTCCCGGTCATCCCTCACCTCGTCGCCCACCTCGTCCCTCACCTCGTCGCTCCCTGTTGTCGACTCCGGCAGTACGGCGACTCACTGTCAACTCTGCCGCCCTCCGCCATACTTGGAGCATGACCGTATCGCCTGATCGCTCCGAACTCGCCCACCACACAGCGGCGTTGTGCTCCCTGCTCGGCTCGCCGGACGACATGCGGCAAACCGGGATCCGGGAGACCGCCGAGCGCGCGCGGGACCTGCTGCGGTCCGGTGCGGGCGCCGACGAGCTCGTGGAGTGCTACGACGCCCTCGACGACGCGTTGCGCCGGGCCGGGGCCGCGGGCGGGCTGGTCAACGGGTCCCGAAGCGCCACGACCCCCGGTGTCGCGACGCACGTCAAGGTGGCCGTGTGCCCGGGACTGGTCCGCTGCAGCCGGCTCGAACGGGCCCGCGACCTGCTGCCCGCCCCCCACTGCGCAGTCAACGGCGCACGTATGCACAAGACCCGACTGGCGCCCGGTCAGTGACCGCCTTCGGCCTGTTCGCGGTGGCGGTGCGTCCCACCTCATGAACCCACTCCTCGCCACTCTGGGCAGCAAACTCACCGAACGCTGGCTGAACCTGTTGGTGCTGCCCGGCGCCCTCTTCCTCGCCGCCACAGCCGTCGGCACCACCCTGGGCCACCGCCACTGGCACGACATCGGCCGGCTGCGCGCCACCCTGGTCGACCTCGCCGCGCGCCCCGCACTCGGCCAGACCGGCACCGCCGTACTCCTGGTGGCGCTCATCCTGCTCACCGCGACCGCGGCCTCACTCGCCGCGCAGTCCCTCGGCGGTGCGATCGAGCGGTACTGGCTGCGCTTCGGCCGGGACCCGTTCTCGCGCGCCCTCACCGCACGGCGCGAGCGCCGATGGAAGGTAAGGGACGGGAAGGTCGAGGACGCCGTCGCGCACGCCGACCCGACCGGTGTCGGAGCCAACGGTGCGGTGACGATCCCGCGAAGCGCATGGGCGCGTATCCAAGCCCGCATCGCGGCCCGCGACCGCATCGCGCTGCGCGCACCGACACGCCCCGCCTGGTACGGCGACCGAATGCAGGCGACGGCGGACCGCGTCGAGGCCACCTACGGCGTGGACCTCGCCGCCCTGTGGCCGCGACTGTGGCTGATCCTCCCCGAACCCGCCGTGCGGCAGATCCAGTCGGCCCGCACCTCCTTCGGCGCCGCGGCCCGCCTCGCCGCCTGGGCCGTGGGCTATGCCCTGCTCGCCTACTGGTGGTGGCCGGCCGCGCTGGTCGCCGTCGGCTGCGCGGCCGTGGCCCGTTCCCGCGCCCGGACCGCGCTGGACTCGCTCGCGGGCCTCATCGAGGCGGCCGTCGACGTACACGGGCGGGAACTGGCCACTCGCATCGGCCTGATCGCGCCGGACGCGACGGGGCTGCTGGCCCATGACACGGGGGACGGGATGTCGGAGGTGTTCAGGAAGTCCGACTGATGCCCGCGTACGTCACGGTGCCGTCACGTGCCGACGCGAGGGGGGACGCGTCGGCCCACGGGGTCGAGGACGTGCGGAGCCCTTCGCCGAAAGCCGGTCGAGGCTCGGGCGCTGTTTCGCCGGCGACTCGGTGAGGGCGGGAGCGTCGGGCCGTGGCGCGGGCCTGTGGTCTGGGCAGCGGTGCGGCCTGGCGGTGTGGTTGGCTACGCCGTATGGGTCTCAGGCGAGTGTTTCCCGGGTGCACGTGGGTGCGGACGAGCTGTTCCAGCGGGGATGCCGGGCGGTATCCCGCCGTCCGACCGGGGGGTGGGTCATGAGTGTCCGCCGCGCGCGGTCGGAGTCCGGTCGTGTCCCGACACCGAGGGCAGCGCCCCCCTTCGACCCCGAACTGAGCGTCGTACTGGCCGCCATGGGCAAGGAGTCGAGGGAGCCGGTCACCCCGGACAATCTCGAAGCCCGGCAACAGCGGGACGCCGCGACCCGGCCGAGGCCGACGGCCGGGGACCTTCGCGCCGACGGCCGTTTCGAGGTGACGGAGTTGTGTGTGCCGGGACCGCCGGACGGACCGGACGTCACGCTCGTGAGCGCGCGGCCTTCCGGGCTCGTCGGGCCGCTGCCCCTGCTGTACTACATGCACGGCGGCGCGATGATCATGGGCAACGCGTGGTCCGTGCTTCCGCGGATCCTTCGCGAGTGGGCCCTGCCGCTGGAAATGGCCGTGATCTCGGTCGAGTACCGGTTGGCGCCGCGGGCGCGGTACCCGGGACCGCTGGAGGACTGCTACGCCGGACTCGCCTGGGCGGCCGGGCACGCGGCCGAACTCGGCATCGACGCGGACCGCATCATCATCGGAGGGAAGAGCGCCGGCGGCGGGCTCGCCGCGGCCCTCGCGCTGCTGGCCCGTGACCGCGGCGGTCCCGGGGCACTGGGGCAGCTGCTGCTGTGCCCGATGCTCGACGACCGCGACAGCACCTTCTCCAGTCACCAGATGACAGGCCTCGGCGTGTGGGACCTCATCTCCAACGCGACCGCGTGGAAGGCACTGCTCGGTGACCGCTACGGTGCCGCGGACCTGCCGCCCTACGCGGCCCCCTCACGCGCCACCGACCTTTCCGGACTGCCCCCGGCCTACATCGAGGTCGGGTCGGCCGAGATGTTCCGGGACGAGGACGTGGCCTACGCGAACGCGATCTGGCAGGCCGGCGGCCAGGCCGAACTGCACGTATGGCCCGGTGCCTACCACGGCTTCGACGGCTCGGCCCCCCGGGCGGCCCTCAGCCAGGACGCACGCGACGCCCGTACCCGCTGGCTCCGACGCCTCCTCGCGCAGTCCCGTACGAGCAACCGGCCCCGCATCGACACCCCCGCCGCACACGCCGCCGAGCGCGATCCGGCCGCCCCGCCGCCGTAGGTGAACCCGTGACCGCGCTCGACCCAAAGCGGTGTTGGCCAGCGCCTCGATCGCGGAGGTGGCGCTCGGTGCCAGGACGCGTGGCCGGTCAGCGCGAAAACTCAACCGACAGGTACGGGGTCAGCGCCCGGAGGAAGTCCGCCGCGTCGAACATCGCGCCGGCCGAGGCTACGCCCGTCGTCCGCGTGTGCCCGGCAAGGATGCGCTGGACGGCCTCCACCACCAGTGGTGCGGTGACCGCGTAGATGTCCTGGCCACGGGCCGTGGAACGTCGCTCGACGCCACCGGCGCGGACCAGGACGTCGACGACGAATGTCTGGTTCGACCGCCCCAGAGCGTCGACCGGTTCCGGCGCCGGCGTGTCCTCCTTGGCCAGGTCCCCCGCGGCTTCGACGGTCATGTAGGTGCGGACCGAGGGCACGGTCAAGTGGCTGGGAACGGTGATGACATCGGTCATGGTGAACTCCGCGATCACCGCTCGGCGGCCCAGTGGCTCCGGAAAGTGCCATTCCTGCTCCGACGGCTTGTCGTCGTGGTACTGCAGCGCGCCGTCCGCGAACCGCACGCGTCGGCCCGCGCGACGCTGGTGGGACACCTGACCGGCCGCCCGGGTGCCCGGTGTGGGATGCCAGCTGTTCAACCCGTACGCGACGTGCGCCTCCTCCGCGGCAGTCCACTCCCCCATCGCCGCGGTCACCAACAGGTCGCCCAGTCCACCGTAGAAAGCCATCGCCGGCACCACGGGTACGTCTGCCTTCCGGGCCGCTTCCGCATAGTCGGCGAACATCGCGGCATTCGCCTCGATCTCCGCCGCGACGTCGACGTACGGGATCCCCGCGCGCAACGCGGCCTCGACGACCGGGCCTCCCGTCACCGCGAACGGTCCGGCGCAGTTGACGACGGCCGCCGCGCCGGCGAGAGCACGGTCCAGTGAGCTCGCGTCGTCCACCGTGGCGGGCCGCGCGACCACGTCCGGCCACTCGGCCGCCAGCGTCTCCAACTGGGCCGCGTTGCGGCCGGAGATGACAGTGGCGATGCCGCGCCTTCGTAGTTCGGCGACGACGAAGCGACCGGTGTGCCCTGTCGCCCCGTACACCACCACTGCGGCTGTCGTGTTCATCGTTCCCCGATCCCGATCCGATCTCGATGCGCTGATGAGTCCCAGTCTCGCCGCGGGCGGAACCCGACCGTGATGGTCCGCAAGGACATCACCCGTACACTTTCGGACATGCCCACTGTCGCGCTGCTGGCAGCCGGTCACCTGCTGCATTTCGAGCTGGCGGTGGCCTACGAGATCTTCGGCAATCCCCCGCGCGAAGCCGCGGAGGGCTGGTACGACGTACTGCTCTGCGGGCCGGGTCCGGTGCGGGTCGGTCCGTTCATGGTCGAGCCCGACCACGGGCTGGAGCGCGCGGTCGGCGCCGACACCGTGATCGTGCCCGCGTGCGCCGACATCGACGATCCGCCGCCGCCGGAGCTGATCGAGGCCGTGCGTGCGGCCCACGAGTCGGGTGCCCGGGTCGCCTCCCTCTGCACCGGGGCGTTCGTGCTCGGCGCCGCGGGCCTGCTGGACGGCCGGCGGGCCACCACCCACTGGGCTCATGCCGCGGAGTTGAGCGCACGCCATCCACGGGCCGTGGTCGACCCGGACGTGCTGTACACGGACAACGGCAGCGTGCTCACGGCTGCGGGCAAGGCCGCCGCCGTGGATCTCTGCCTCCACCTGATCCACCTCGACCACGGCGCCACCATCGCCAACTCCGTCGCGCGTCGCCTCGTCATGCCGCCGCATCGGCCCGGCGGTCAGGCCCAGTTCGTGGCTACGCCGATGCAGGTCACGGGCGACCACATGCTTGCCCACGTGCTCGCCTGGGTCCAGCAGCGGCTGGACCAGCCGCTGACCGTGACCGACATGGCCAGGAGGGCGAACACGAGCCCGCGCAATCTCGGACGGCAGTTCCGGGCGGTGATCGGGCAGACGCCGATCCAGTGGCTCCTGACCCAGCGCGTACGTCGCGCCCAGGAGCTGCTGGAGGCCACCGACGAGAGCATCGAGGCGGTCGCCCTCGCTTCCGGCATGGGTACCGCCACGACGCTTCGGCGCCAGTTCAAACGGATCGTAGGGGTCCCGCCCGACAGCTACCGGCGCTCGTTTCGCAGCGCGAAGATCTGACGTGCTGACTCAGCGGTCGGTCCGCCGGGACAGCCCTCGGCTCAGGCACTCGGTGAGGCGGGCCGCCATGGTGCCTTCGCGGTCGAGGCGGGGGTTGAAGATCGTGACGTCGAGTCCCAGGGCTCGGTCGTCCGACAGTGCCGTCTCCAGCACGCTCTCGAGTTCTGGCCAGGTCAGTCCGCCAGGAAGTCGGTAGTCGACGGCCGGCATGATGGCATCGTCCAGAACATCGACGTCGAGGTGGACCCAGAACCCGGCGCTCGGAGCGACGCTGAGCCGGTCGACCGCCTGGCGTGCGGCCGCGGCAGCGCCGAGTGAGCGTACGCCGTCGAGGTCGATCGCGTGCAGCCACGGCGGCAGGGGCTGCATCCCCGCGGCGGCGGACTCGGCGGAATCGCGAAAGGCGAAGGCGACGATGTCCTCGTCGCGCAACAGGGGCCCCCGGCCTTCGAGGTCGGTCAGCAGGCGAGGGCCACGGCCCGTGGCCAGGGCGAGTTCCATCGAGGCGGCCTCACCGGTGGGCTCCGCCGACGGCTGGTAGAAGTCGGTGTGACCGTCGATGAACAGCAACCCATGGCGTCCCCGACGGCGCAGGGCGAGCAGGTTTCCGAGCAGGATGCTGCAGTCACCGCCGAGGACGACAGGGAAGTCGCCTCGGTCGAGGACGCCGCCGACCGCGTCTGCCAGCCTGATGGAGTACTGGGCGATACCGAGCGGGTTGAGGATTCCCGTGTCGCCGTCCCGCCTCGGATCGTACTCCGGCGCCTCGACGCGGCCGGCCCACACCGCCTCGAGATGGACCAGCAGACCGGCGTCGAGGAGCGCCGCCGGCAAGTCCTGCACGCCGGAGGGCCGCAGCCCGAGTACCGAAGGCGCCTCGATCACGGCCAATCGCCGCACGTCCGGACCTCTTTCCTACCACGAGGGCGCCTGAGGGTGCCGCCGTACCGGAAGGCCATAGTGCCGCGTTCCGGGGCGCGGAGCGCGCAGCGCCGTGGATCTCCCCTACGGGGCGACGGGCAGACGGCGCTTGTGGTCGGTGAGGCGGTAGCGGCGGACGATCGTTTCGAAGGCCCGCTCGTCCACCGGCTTGCCCTCGAGGAAGTCGTCGATGTCGTCGTAGGTGACCCCGAGCGCGTCCTCGTCGGCCTTGCCCGGGTCGAGGGTCTCCAGGTCGGCCGTCGGGGTCTTCCACACCAGCTCGGCGGGCGCGCCCAGCGCGTCCGCGACGGCGCGCACCCGGCGCTTGGTCAGGCCGGTCAGCGGGACCAGGTCGGCGGCGCCGTCGCCGAACTTGGTGAAGAAGCCGGAGACCGCCTCGGCGGCGTGGTCGGTGCCGACGACCAGGCCGTCGCGCGCGCCGGCCACCGCGTACTGGGCGATCATGCGCTGCCGGGCCTTGATGTTGCCGTGCACGAAGTCCTGGTGGTGGGCGTCGCGGAAGCTCACGACGGCGGCCAGCGAGGCCTCGAGCGCGGCGTCGCTCGCGGGCTTGATGTCCACGGTCAGCACGTGGTCGGCCCGGATGAAGGAGAGCGCGAGCTGGGCGTCGTGCTCGTCGGCCTGGACCCCGTAGGGCAGCCGCATCGCGTAGAACCGCGCCTCGTGCCCGGCGGCCCGGGCCCGCTCGACGGCGAGCTGGCACAGCCGGCCGGTGGCGGTGGAGTCGACGCCCCCGCTGATGCCGAGCACGAGGGAGCGCAGACCGGTGGAGGTCAGCCGCTCGGCGAGGAAGGCCACCCGGCGTTCGATCTCCCGCTCGGCCTCGAAGGTCTCGGCGACCTGGAGTTCCCGGGCGATCTCCTGCTGCAGGGCGATGGACGCCGGCTCTCTCACGTCTGCTCCTTGTTCCGCTTCACGATGTGCTGTCGAGCGAACCCTACCCAGTCGTGCTTTGTGCGAGGTGGCGCCGTGAGTCCATCGCGCAGCACACCACCGCCGCGGCGTGTGGCCGTCCTTCGCCGTGTTCGTGGGCGCGAGTTCCTGACCGGCCGGCGGGTGAAGGGCGCCGCAGTGGTTCTTGACCTCAACCGCACTTGATGGTTGAGGCTCAGGGCACGGCCATTGGAGAGTCCGTTGGCCCGACCGGAGGATGAGTGCCATGCGCGCGACACAGGTGATCGGGTTCGGCGGTCCGGAGGTACTGGTTCCGGTGGAGGTGTCGGAGCCGGTAGTGGGGCCGGGTCAGGTGCTGGTCGCCGTAGCCGCTGTGGACACGATCTATGTGGAGACCCAGGTGCGCAGGGGCTGGGGCCGGGCGTTCTTCCCGGTCACTCCGCCCTACGTGCCGGGCGGCGGCATCGCCGGTACCGTCCTCGCGACCGGCGAGGGCGTGGACCCGGCGTGGACCGCCCTGCGGGTCGTCGCCTCCATCGGCTTCACCGGCGGCTACGCGGAGCTGGCCGTGGCCCCGGCCGAGGCGCTGGCCGTGGTGCCGGACGAGGTCTCCTTCACCGACGCCGCGGCCCTGGTGCACGACGGCGCGACGGCGGCCAAGCTGCTGGCCACCACGGGCGTCCGGCCCGGCGAGCAGGTGCTGATCGTCGGCGCGTCGGGCGGCATGGGCACCGTGCTCGTCCAGTTGGCGAAGGCCGCGGGCGCAAGGGTCGTCGGCGTGGCGCGCGGCGACCGCAAGACCGCTCTGGTCCGGGAGTTGGGCGCGGATGCCGTCATCGACGCGGCCCACCCCGCCTGGGTGGATCAGGCCCGCGAGGCACTCGGCGGCGCGGGCGCGGATGTCGTTCTGGACGGGGTGGGCGGCGAGGTCGGCCTGGCCGCGTTCGCCCTGGTCGCGAACGGCGGCCGGTTCTCGGCCCACGGCGCGCCGACGGGCGGCTTCGCTGCGGTGGATCCGGTGGATGCGGCGGCCCGGGGAGTCCGCCTGCTCGGTATCGGAGACATCCAGCTGACGGACTCCGAGCACGCCGAACTCGCCACGCAGGCCCTCCACGCGGCAGCGAAGGGCACCCTGCGCCCGGTGATCGGCGGCACGTTTCCCCTGGAGCGCGCGGCATCGGCGCACGAGGCGATCGAGTCCCGGGAGCTGCTGGGCAAGACGGTGATCACCATCTGACGTGCGAGAGGCCGACTCGATCGACCTGGCCGACTCGGTCGAGGAAACACGGGTACGGGGTCGGAGGGGACCCCCTTCCACCCAACGGGCACGGACGCAGCGAGCCGCCACCTGCGGCATCGGCGTGCTCCCAGCGCCGGCCCGCGAGTCCCTTTCCGGCTCCCCGGAGCCGTGCTGTCGTGCGCGACCGTCCCCCTGTCTGTCAGGCACCGCAAATGAACGTCCGGGAGGGAGCTCGCGCTGGGGACCTGGCTGCGGCTCGCCCGGACGGCCCGCAGGCGCGGCCGCAGCCTCTCGGCGATGCGTTCGGAGCCCGTTGGGATGTCCGGGCCGTGCCGTGTGCGAGACGCGGGAGGGCTGGGGAATGAGCGAATCCGCGGCGGCGTCGTCCCGTGATCGGCAGGATGGGGGCATGGACCGTGGGGATGTGGGGCCGGGCAGGTCGCGGCCGATGGTAGTGCGGGTGCCGGTGGAGCCGGTGGAAGCCGCGGTGGAAGCCGACGCGGTCGACGCCGTGGCGCGGGCGGGCGATGTGGTGGTGCGCGGCCCGTTGTTCGGGGTGGCGGCGCAGAGCGCCGGGGACGGGCAACGGTGGCGGGTGGTGGCCGCGGTGACGGCCGGCTGCCCGCAGCAGGCGCGCGACGAGCTGAACTCGCGGTTGTGGTTCCGCGCGAAGGACGAGGCGCACGACAGGGCCGAACGGCGCACACTGCTGGCGGCGGTCGCCCGGCTGGAGAGCGAGCGGGTCGACGAACTGGCCGTGGCCGGGACCCGGTACCGGGTCGTGCGCGCCGAGGAGTACGCGGGCGCGGGCCCGGACGGCATGGAACAGCCGCGCCCGACCGATCCGGAGCCGCCCGTCCCCGACTGGGACCGCGCCGCCAAGGGACCGGAGATCGATGACGGCCTGGTCCTGGACCCTGACGCGCCGGTCACCCCCACCCAGGCCCTTGAACAGCTGGCGCTGCGCGGCCTGTGCTACACCGGTGAACGGTTCCCCGAGGACGTGCGCGCCGACGCGCGGCGGGCACTCGACACCCACCCGGACGTCCTGCTCCTGCCCCCGACGTTCGGGGTCGTGGAACGGACCGCGAGCGGCTGGAAGCCGATCAGCGGCCCGCACGCGACCGCACACGCCGCCCGCAAGTCGCTGGACTTCGCCCTGACGTGGATGTGGCCGCGTATGCAGGGCCACATCCCCCACGACGCCGACCCGCACACCGACGCCCGCACCTGGACAGCGGGCGACGGGGCGTCGGCCGGCCCGCGGGGCACGGAGCTGGCCGCGTACGCCGAGGCCGCCGACGCGCTCCGGGCCGGGCGCGTCAACCGGCTGGAGTTCCAAGGCGCCGTGTACCAGATCGTCCGCACCCGCCGCCTGCTGCGCTGGGGCCCCGACGGGCCCGAGGGCCCGCGCCCGTCCGACGTCAACAGCCAGGACCCCACACGAATCCACCTCACGCTCGACGAGGACGGCCGCGTCCTCCCCGAAGACTGACCCGGGACAGTGACGCCCGTGGTCGAACGCGACAGGCCGAGCCGCCGACCGATCACGAGGGCGGCCGGGCGCTGGGTGGAGGCGGCGTGAGAGGTGGCAGGCGAGGGTGTCGGCCCCGGCCGTCAGGATTGTCCAAGGGGACGTTCGTCGAAGATGCGTGAGGAAGATGCGTGAGAGCGTGGCTGACATGGCGTCGTAGCTGCCGTCGCACGGGCGGTGCAGCACGCGTACGCCGAACTCGCGGGCGCGTCGGCGCAGCCCGTGCTCGGCGAATCCGGTGTGCCGCTCGTACACCGCGGCTGCCTCCCCGACCACCGCGACCTCCCGGTGCCCCAGCTCCGCGAGGTGCTCCACGCACAGCGCACCCGTCGCGGTGAAGTCGAGATCGATGCGGGTCAGTCCGGTGGCGTCGGCCGGGAGGCCGATGAGGACGGCGGGCCGGCCGGTCTCACGGATCAACGGCAACCGCTCGTCGTGGAGTTCCACGTCCATGAGGATCATCGCGTCGGCGAGCGCGCGGGCACCGGCGTTCGGGTGATAGCCGAGCTGCCGGATGGAGCCCAGCACCCGCTCCCGGGTGGAAGCGGAGATCGACCTCTTGCCGCTGAGGACGTAACTCACCGTGCTGGCCGAGACTCCGGCGTGCTTCGCGACCTCGGCGAGAGTGACCATTCGGCTCTCCGGAACAGGCTCTTGGCAGCGTGGTGAAGCGCTTCGACTCCTTTGCTTTTGACCTTGGACATCCTGCCAGGAAGGTATCCATAAGTCCGTCGAAGCGCTTCGACACACCCGCCCCAGGTCGGCCGCTCGACGCCACGGTACGGCAGGGGAAGGCGCGGGGCGGACCGTTCGTCCGGGGGAGCCCGGAAGCGCCGTCGTGGTCCGGGCCGCCGCGCGGCGGGTGCGCCCGGGTGTGGCGACACGCCCCTCATCCGACCAATGGCGGCCATTGAGGCAACGGCAGGGGTGTGATCGTGGTCCGTCCCGCCTCAACACCTGGGAGAGACATGCGCATCCGTATCGCCATCGCCGCAACGCTTCTGGCCGTCGGCACCCTCGCGGCCACCGGTGTAGCCGCCGCCGACTCCGATGCCCTGGGCGTCGTCGCCAACTCGCCCGGCGTCCTCTCCGGCAACCTCGTCCAAGTCCCCGTCCACGTTCCCGTCAACGCCTGCGGAAACAGCATCAACGTCATCGGCCTCGTCAACCCGGCTGCCGGTACCTGCGTCAACGCCTGAACGCCCCGCGCAACCGCCTGAGCCCGCCCTCGAATCGCGCCTCGGGCAGTGCCATCCGCCCGCGCCGACTGCCACGGGCTCGGCACACTCCGGCCTCCGCGCATACCCGCGCGGGGGCCGGCCTGTGTGACCTCCCGGCCGGTGCCCGCGCGTCAAATCCACGATGCACACCGCGATTGATCACCTGATCAGCCCAATTGAATCTAATCTTCTTCCATGTCGGTCAACATCGAATTCAGCCTTACCGTCACCGGACTCAGGGACGACGACGAGGCGCACGAGGTCCTGCACACCCTCGTCGAGGTCATGCACGACGAGCGGATCCACGACCAGGTCAACCTGGGCATCGCATGGGAGGACGGCCAGCCCTTCGTGGCCGGGGAGACCGGCTTCCCGCTGAGCATCTCCCGCTTCCACCTCTGGCAGCCCGAGTTCGAAGGCATGGTCGTCTACGCCGTGAAGGAGGTGGCGCGGACCGCGAACGTCGCGCTGGACTGGGGTTACCCGGACGAGCGGGGTCCGGAGTGCTGACGACGTGTACAACCGCGGTAGTGGACGGGGAGCCGGACCCCGTCTGAGCGCACCGTCCGGCAGGGTGGCGGACGCCTGCCCCGGATCAGCCGATCGGGCGCCGGACCTCCTCACGTACCTTGAGAGTCGTCTTGGCGGCTTCGTCGAGGTCGACGGACCGTGGGTCCTGCAGCGAGGTCTCGGGCGTGATGATCGCGACCGAAGCCCCCGTGTTCTCGTCGGCCCAGGAACACATCGGCAGGGTGGCCGTGGCGCCCTCCTGTGCCGAGGTCAGCACTTGGCAGGTCAACGTCATGCCGGAGCCGGCAGGCGTGATGTCCCTGGCGGGGACCGCCAGAGTGGCGCCGTCGGCGTCGGCGGCGCCGGCCATCATCTTGCGGCGGACACTCGCGGGGTCCTTGAACTGGCCGTACATTCCCGAGAAGACAAGGACGCTCGTTCCCGTCGGGGAGTCGGACGTGTACTGGCCGACAGCCGGCTTCGGATTGCGGACCTTCGCGTCGTAGGCGCCGTCCAGCGCTTCCTGGCCCTTGGTCTGCGACAGGTCCTGGGCCAGCTCGAACGTGCCGTCGAGGACGGTCTCGGGCACCGTGAGCTGGTACGCGGCGTCAGGAAAGCCCGCTCCGCTCGACCGGGACCCGGCCTCGGCCAGCCGGTTCACCACGATCCCGATGAGGGTGAGCCCCACCAGCGAGGCCGCTACGATACCTATCACCATGCCGGTCCGGTTCTTGAGCGGCGGCGGCCCGATCGGCGGTTGCCCCCAGGGCCCCGGCCCTTGGCCCGGGTACGGCTGAGGCGCGTAGGGGCCCGGGTGCGGCGGCTGATGCTGTGAATGAGGCGAGGGCTGCGGGGCATACCCCTGTCCGCCGTACGGCTGGGGACGCTGCGGGGGCCCGTACGGACCGGGGGTGTGAGGAGGCGGGGGCATGGTCATGATCAAACGCTACGTCAGGCGTACGGGCGCCGTTCGACCGGCGTGCCCTTCGCCGCGCAGGCGGGAGAGTCCGGTCCCGCCCGGTGCGCCGTACCGCCCGGGTACGACGCACGGGGGTGGGCCGGGGGCTACTTCGGTGTGACCCAGACCTGGCGCTTGTTCGTGTTCGCCGTGTACAGCTGGACCACGGTGCCGTTGGCGGTCGCGCCGCCCGTCACGTCGAGGACCTTGCCCGACGCCACGTGGACGATCTGGCCCTTGGCATTGACCGACCAGCGCTGCGCGGGCGAGCCGTTGCAGTCGTAGAGGCTGATCTTGTTGCCGTTGGTGCTCGCGTTGCGCGCGTTGTCCAGGCACTTGCCGAACGCGCGGAACGTACCGTCCTTGCCCAGGATCCACGACTGCGCCGCGGAGCCGTTGCACGTGTAGAGCTGGATCTGCGTGCCGTTGGCCGGCTTCCCGCCCTTGACGTCAAGGCACTTGGCGCCGAGCCCGCTCACCTTGCCCTGGGGGGACAGCACGGCGCCGGCGCCCGCCGCGAGGTGGCGCAGGCCCTGTACGTCGAACTGCTGGACGTAGGTGCCCGCGCGCTTGTCCTGGTAGGCGTACGCGGGTGAGCACATGACCGGGAACTGGCCGGAGTCGGTCCCCTTGACGCAGTCGCTCTTGTTCAGGCTGCGGTTGGCGTGCGCCAGGCCCAGCGTGTGGCCGAGCTCGTGGCTGATGTGGTTGCGCATGTACGTCTCGCCCATGGCGGCCGTCGGCTTGCCGGCCGAGGTGAAGAACTCGCTGTCTATGTAGGCGTGTCCGCTGGTCACGGTGGCGGCCACGGAAGAGCTGGTGAAACCGCAGCTGAGGTTCGCGCTGCCGGACCCGTCGCGGACCACCTTCCAGCCCGTGCTGCCCATGCTGCCTTCTCCGGCCGGCGGGAGGCACGGGCGGTGCAGGACCCCCATGACGACTTCGCCCTTGGGCCTGGCGTAGTCCCAGCCGACCGGCTTCGTGTCGACGGTGACCGGCAGGTTCGTGATGCGCTGGAGGTCCGCGGCGGAAGCCCGTACGTACGGGCCCAGCCAGTCCGCGGACTTCTGGTCGTAGAACTTGATCGTGTAGCCGGTCTGCAGCCACTTGGTCGCACCGGCCAGCTTCCACCCCGCGCCCTGGGGCGGTGCGGGTGCGGCGGCCATGGCCGACCGCGTCGCGGGCCGGGCCTCCGCGCCGAGCGACATGACGCCGTTCTTGAAGGCCGTGCTGTCGCTGCTGTAGATGGCGGAGTGCTCCGCGTGGGAGTCGGGTGCCTCCGCGGTCGGCGGCGCCGCCTGGGAGTTCGCGGTCTCCGGCGCTGTGTTTGCGGTGTCTTCGGTGCCGAACGCGCTGGAGGGGACCTGCAGAGTTGCCACGATCGCCGCCGCGGCCGTCGCGGCAACGATGGATATCCGGTGCTTGCCTGTCAATCGCAAGTGCTCGTTGCCCTCTCATCAAGAATCAGTTCCCGCCGACCCTGCGATGGCAGGGGCGGCGGGAATCGAATAGATGATAGGCCAATACGCCAAACGCTCATGCAGGCAGCCGAGTTGGCGACCAGGCGCCTGTCGGCGCGGCCCCAGCGCAACGTCGGCGGGAGCGACGAGGCACGCGAGGGCCGGCCCGATGGGCGGGAAAATCGGCAGCTCGGCGGTCTTGCCCTACCGGGCCGCGGGGAGGCGTTCGGCCTCGGGCGCGGTGGGCTGGGACGGGATCAGGGGGGCGGCCTCGCGCGGCGGGGTGCCGAGGCGGATCTCCTCCATCCCCCGGCTCAGCCCCTTGCGCAACAGGCGGCCCGGGGGGCGCTCGACCAGGCGGTGGATGGCCAAGGAGACCGTCACCATGAAGGGACGAGGAATCCGATCGCGCTGATCACGTGCGCGGGCCAGGTGGGTAGCTGATCCGCCGTGCTCCGGCCGAGATCGGTGATCAGGCGCGCCCTCCCATGGCCCTGCGCGAGCGGGAACTGGAGGACGACAACGGCCCACAGGACGGCGTTCGGTTGGGTTGATCTCGACGAAGAGCGTCCAGTACGCGTCGTTCATCCCGCCCTGCAGCATCGAGAGGTTCACGATGACATCGCTGTACGACGCGATGGCGCGGACCTCGGGCCAGCCGAACAGCACGCGGGCGGTGAAGGCCACGGCGGCCCAGTAGGCGGGGAAGAGCCGCTTGCCGGCCACCGGGAAGACAGGCGCTCGCGAGGACCGCGTAGTGGTAGAAGAGCACGGCGAGCGCGCCAGGATCCGGAGACCGTCCAGTGCTGCCGGGCGGGACCCGGGCCCGGCGCCCCCTCCCGGCGAGTGGCCGTACCGCCGGGACGGCGTGGTTGATCTGCGCGTGCTCACGCCCGGGGCCACCTCAACTACGTACTGGCACTGTACATGTCACTCGCACGCAGGCCCCGGGAGGCCGGAGCTCGGGCGCCGCTACTCCTCGTCGGTGGTCTCAGCGGCCTTCGGGCAGGTCACCTTGCCGAACTTCGAGGTGACGGTGTACGTGTCGTTGGGTACCCCGGTGAATTCGAAGAAGCCGTCCTGGATCGTCATGGTCGTGTCCACGACGGCGCCGGTGGAGTTCTTCAACGTGACCGTCTCGGCCTCCGGGAATCCCCGGCCGGATACGCCGAAGGTCTGGCCCGGTCCCTGGGTCACGGTGCACTTGATCGCGGCTTCCTCATCCGACACGAACCTCGGGCAGACCGCACTGCCGGAGCTTCCATCGGCGCGGTAGGTGCCGTTCGGCAGCCCGGTGACCTCGAAGAAGCCTCCCGTGATCGCCGTGGTCACGCGCACCACGTTGCCCTGCGCGTTCCGCACACGGATCCTGTCGCCCTCCTTGAATCCTTCGCCCGACACCCCGAAGAGATCACCAGGACCTTCTGACAACATGCAGGTGGCGCTGGGTACGACCCGCACCGCCGCGTCAGCCGTTGACATGCTGACGGCGGTCAGTCCACTGAACGCCACGGCCGTCGCCACCGCGGTCGACAGGATTTTCTTCCTCATGAGCTTCTCCTTTCCTCGGCAAAGATCAGGCGAAGCCAGCGTGGCAAGGAGGGCATGACGGAAACGTGACACCGGCGTGTCGAGGACCGATGACTGCCCAGGGGTGCCCCCGGGCAGCCCGCCCCCTGGTCAGAGCACTAGCCGGCGGCCCGGTCGGTCAGTGTCCGCCGCCGCTGGGCTGCGTCGGCCAGGGCCGGCGGTCGCCAGACACCGTCCGGGTGGTAGAGATTCACACCCGGCGGCACGATCTCGTCGATCCGGTCGAGCGCCGCGTCGTCAAGGACCAGCTCGGCGCCCTTGACCAGCGACTCCATCTGCTCCATGGTCCGCGGACCGATGATCACCGAGGTGACGGCCGGGTGGGCGACGGGGAAGGCGACGGCCAGTTCCGGAAGCGTGCAGCCGATTTCCTCGGCCAGCCCCACAAGCTGCTCCACGGCCTCCAGCTTGGCCGTGTTGCCCGGGATCGCCGGGTCGAACCGCGCCGGTGTCAGCGCGGCCCGGCCGGAGGTCAGGTCGACGGGCCCGCCGAGCCGGTATTTCCCACTCAGGAAACCGGAGGCCAGAGGACTCCAGGTCAGCACACCCATTCCGTACCGGCGGGCCACCGGCAGTACACCGGCCTCGATGCCGCGCGCGAGGATCGAGTACGGCGGCTGCTCGGTCCGGAAGCGGGGCAACGCTCGCCGCTCGGCGACGTGGTGCGCCTCGACGAGTTCCTCGGCCGGGAAGGTCGAGCATCCGAAGGACCGGATCTTCCCGGACCTGACGAGGTCGCCGAGGACGGACAGCGTCTCCTCGACATCGGTCGCATGGTCCGGCCGGTGCACCTGGTAGAGGTCGATCCAGTCGGTGTCCAGCCGCCGCAGGCTGTCCTCCACCGCCCGCACGATCCAACGGCGCGAGTTTCCGCTCCGGTTGCGCCCCTCCCCCATCTGGAAGTGAACCTTCGTGGCAAGCACGACGTCGTCACGCCGGCCCTTCAGCGCCTTGCCCACGATCACCTCGGACTCGCCGGCGGAGTACATGTCGGCGGTGTCCACGAAGTTGATGCCCTGGTCGAGCGCGGCATGGATGATCCGCACGCACTCCTCGTGGTCCGGGTTCCCCACCGCACCGAACATCATCGTGCCCAGGCAGTGGGCACTCACCTCTATACCGGTCCCGCCCAGGTTTCTGTATCGCATGGTCATGCGGCCGCACTCTAGGAGTTGGAGCGCCCTCAAGGTCAAGGCCCTTCCCGTCGGCCAGACGGCGGCATCACCCAGGTGCGCGGGACAGGCTGCGGGCGTGGCGCTCCCCGCTCTCGCATAGTCGTGGCAGGCCCGTACCGGCGGGCGTCGTGGGAAGGGAGTGGCCGTGGTGGAGACGGGACGTCGCGCCGCGTTGGCATCGCTTGTGGCCGCGGGGCTGGTCCCGTGTTCCGGCGCGGTGGCGGCGGGGCGCGGAGCGGGACCCTCCGGCGGCCCTTTCGCCGGGTCCGAACGGGTGCTTGCGCCGAAGGGCCCTCGTCCGCCGGATGAACTCCTCGGCGGTGAGATCCGCCGGATCCCCACGTCCCGAAGAGTCATGGCGCTCACCTTCAACGCCGCATGGGACGAAAGCGGGATCGACTCCGTCCTGGCCGAGCTGCGGCGGCGGAAGGTGTCCGCCACGTTCTTCCCGACCGGCCAGTTCGCCGACGCCCACCCCGCGGCCGTTCGCGCCATGGCCGCCGCACACGGCCTCGGCAACCACTCCTACAGCCACCCGTACTTCGACGACCTCAGCACGGTGCGGCGGTCGGACGAAGTGCGTCGCGCGGACGCGGCGATCCGCAACGCGTCCGGTACGGAGCCCTTGCCGTTCTTCCGGTTTCCCTACAGCAGTACCACCGCTCGGTCGATCGCCGACATCAACGACCTCGGCTACGCGGCGATCGAGTTCACCACCGACACCAACGGCTACCTCGGCCCGAAAGGCGGCATGAGCGTGGCCAAGGCGGTCGAGCGGGCGGTCGATGCCCTCACTCCCGGAGCGATCCTGCAGATGCACGTCGGAAGCACCGGCGCCGACGGCGGCATCGTCATCGACGCCCAGGCCCTGCCCCGGATCATCGACGCGGCGCAAGCCGAAGGCTACGAGATCATCGACCTCCGCCGACTCCTGACCACGGCACCGGACTGAAGCCGGCCAGCCGGCGCCTGGTCGGCGGCCGATGCCGCTCGGCCGCCTGCCGGGAAACGGCCCGTCGCGATGCCGGGCAGGGGCCCGGTCGGGCGGCTCGAGAGGATGTGGCGGCGAAGGACCGGAATCCTTCTGTCCCCGGGCGGGCGGGAGGGGGAAGGATCGCGGCCATGACCGAGCCAGCGTTACCGGATCCCGGCACCGCCCGGAACGCCGCCGAGTTCGCCGCTCTCCTGCGGGAGCTGCGGCGCAGATCGGGGCTGACCTACCGCGAGCTGGAGAAACGCGCCGCCCAGCACGGCGAGGTACTCGCCCGCAGTACCTTGGCGGCGGCGCTCCGGCACGACCTGCTGCCGCGCCCCGAACTGCTGGTGGCCTACCTCGTCGCGTGCGGGCAGCGGCACGACATCGGGCGATGGCTGTCCGCTCGCGCGCGCATCGCGGCCGTGGCACCCGAGGAGACACTGGCGCGGGCACCGTCCGAGCCCCCGCGGCAGGTCGGGGCCGCGCCGGGGCCGAACCGGTCGGCCGCCCGGCGCAAGCGGCTGCGGCGCCCGGCCGCCATGGTGTCGCTGCTGGTCCTGGTACTCGGCTGGATCATCGCCGCCGACCAGGTCGGCGAGAGGCTCGGCGGCGCCGCGGTCGACGCCACCCCGGGGGCTCCGGCGCCGGTCGCGCCGGGCACCTACCGGATCCGCTCGACGGATTCCGGCCTCTGTCTGTCCGAGCCCGACGGCGAGGACAGCGGCGGCCGCGTCCAGCAGTCGAACTGCGACGGCAGCGTTCCGACGTACCTGCTGGAACCGGCCGGCGGCGGACAGCACCTGATCCGTACGCTCCACCCCGTCTTCGGCCGCGGCTGTCTGGGGGTGGCCGGAGGCAGTGTCCAGGACGGCACGCAGCTGATGCACGACTACTGCGGCCGCCGGGGGACCGGTGAGCGGTTCCGCCTGGAGCCTTCCGGCGCACCGCAGGGCGGCTTCCGCATCCGGCCGGTGCACACGGGCGCGTGCGTCACCGTCCCCGGCGGTACGAGGACACCGGGCGCGCGCGTCCTCCAACTCGCCTGCGCGGCCGGAACCCCCGTACCCGGCAGCGGCCAGACCTTCGCCCTCGACGCGGTCCCGGCGCCCACGCCCATCCCCGACATCACCACGAACTAGCCGGGTGCCGGGTGACCCCGGCACCCGGCAAGGCTACGTCTCGGCGCGCGCTCGTCGCAGGCTCAGCGGGCGCCGGTGTCGCGGTACTTGGCGCCCAGGCAGACGTGGACGCGGACGGTGGTGTCCACGTGGGTCCGCGCTCAGGCGCTGCGCAAGGCGCGCCAGGTGGCCGGGCCGACGATTCCGTCCGCGGCGATCCCGCCCCAGTTGCTCTGCAGGGTCCGGACCGCGGCCTTGGTCGCACTGCCGTACTGCCCGTCGACGGACACCTTCGGGCCGGGGTAGTAGGCGTGGTTGTTGACCAGGCACTGGATCTCCCGCACCCGGTTGCCGGTGGCCCCGGGGCCGACCTCGACGTTCCAGGCCCAGCTGTAGCCGGCGGTGAAGCCGGCGTAGTTCTCGGACACGCGCAAGCGGATGTCGCACACCGCGTCGGCGCTCGGCACGGTGACGGATCCGCCCGGCCGCGCCTGCGGCGCGGCGGAGGCCGTGGTGGTTCCCAGGCCGAGGATCAGCGCGGCGCCGCCCAGCGCGGCGGCGGCCCGTAATGAGATGCGCTTGGTCATCGAACTCCCCTGATGTCGTTGAGGCGTGTAGGCCTCGGTCGCCGAGGAGCCTGGTGCGCCGGCCCCCGCCGCGACAAGCGTCCTCGCTGTCCAGGACTGTCCCGGACAGGGAGGCACGCGCGGGCGGGGCAGCCGAACGGGGTCCTGCGAGCGGTGTACGACAGCAGCTCCGGGCAGTGCGGCGCACCGCCCCCGTCAGTGGTCTCCGGCAGCTTCCACGGCCTGATCGGCCCAGGCGCTTCGGGGAACGCGACGGATCCAGCGGGCGAGCACCGTCCTGTCGTCGGCCACGACCAGGGTGCGGTTGAAGTGGGACGGCAGGCAGGGCTCGGTGGGCGAGGGCTCCTCCACCTCGACCCGCATCACTCCGTTGCCGATGCCGGGCAGGTCCGCGCCGATACGCAGAGGCAATTCGGCGGCGGCGCGCACGGCCGCGGGCGACGGGGGCCGGGCACCGACAGCCGCGGCGGCGAGGACTTCGTAGGGGTCGACATCGGTGACCGCCCGGCTCAGATGCGCCATCCCTCCGGACCTGCCGTTGACCTCCAGGACGCGCAGTTCCCCCGCCTCGACAGCCAGGTCGATCTGCCACGCTCCGCGCGGTGTGATCGCACCGGTGACGTCGGCGATGAAGGTGTCGAGGCCACGCCGAGCGGCTTCCGGAAGCCCGGTGGGCATCACCCGAGTGCGCCATCCCGGTTTGCACCGCTCGTCCAGGGACCCGAACGAAGCGACCGGCCACCGGAGCGTGCGCCCTTCGTGGGTGAACAGCTCGATGCCGAACTCCTCACCCTTGCAGAAGGCCTGGACCACAACGGGGAAGTCCATGCCCTGCGTCGTGGTCAGGCCCTCGGCCTCGGTGAGGTACCAGCGTCCCTGCCACGGGACCGACCGGCCCGTCTTGACGATGACCGGCGGCCCGAGCTCGTGCAGCGCCGCGCGTACCTGCGCCCGGTTCTCGCAGATGATGCCGTCGGGCACCGGCCAGCCGCGTTCCAGTGCCAGACGGTGAAAGAGGACCTTGTCCGACACGGCCTCGGCGAACGCCCGCGAGTGGACATGAACGTGCAGGTCAGCACCGTTCGCCTGATGTCCCGCCACGGCGAGCGCGTGCAGGAGCTGTTCTTGTTCGAGCGGGTACAGACTCGGCACGACCACCTGTGCGCTGGTGTCCGCCCACAGAGCGAGGATCTCGTCGACGCCCGCCTCTGCCGCGAGGTGCCGATAGCCCACATCCGTGCCCAGGTGGGCCCGGACATCGGTGGGACCGCACAGCCAGATCCGCTGCGCGCCACGGCGCTTGAGCGCCGTGACGAGCCGGTCCGCGCGGTAGTGCCCCATGATTGCGACGTCCATCCACTCTGACTTCCCCGAACACCCGTCGCCCCGAACACCCGGCCGTCGTGGTTCGCCCTATCGAGGCAGAGGAGGAGGTCAGCGCGCCGGCCGTCGGCGGGAACGGTCCACTCGGGCGGTGACGGCACGGGCGGCGACAGTACGGCTCAGGTCGTGCCGTCGCCGTCCCCTCACCCGGGGGACTCGTCGAGGACGGACAGGACGTTGCCCGCCGGGTCCTTGAACCAGGCGATGGAACCCATGCCGTCCTCCTGGCTGACGATGCCCTTCTCGTTCGCCTCGAACCCCTCGTACCGCTCGAACCGGACTCCCCGCGCGGTGAGCTGGTCGACGGCCTCCTCGACGTCATCGACGGGGAAGTTGAGGATCGTGAAGGTGGCGGGCTGGTGGTTGTCCTTCGGATAGACCAGGACCTTGTTGTCGCCCGCGAGGTTCAGGAACAGCATGCCCTTGTCCTGCGAGACGCGAAGACCGAGCGTTTCGCCGTAGAACTCCTTGGCCTTGCCCAGGTCGTCGACCGAGAATCCGCTGAATGCCTTGGCGCCTTCCAACATGGCCACTCCTTCGACGTCCGACACGCGCGAGTACCCCGTTTCCCATGCTCCTCCCGCGCCCGACCGCCGTCGACCGGTGGCGGTCCCGCCGGCCGCCGGCGCCCCCGGTACCACAGCCGTCCGCCCGACTACGCAGAGCTCCCGTGGCAGGGGCTCGGGCCTCGGGTCGGGGCCGGCCGGAAGCGCGCGTGCTCCTTCGAGCCGGATCTGCTCCTGAAGCACCACACTGGAGCCATGAACGATCAGCGCTTTCCCCTCGACGGCACCAGCGCCGGCTTCGCCCCGACCGATGTCCGCGCACGCCACTACCGCCACAACCTCCGTTACGAGAACCCGGCGGGGAAAGCCTGGACGAGCCACGAGGGGCACACCCTGCGCGCTCTGTCCGGCCTCACCGTCGTCACGTGCGCCTGCGGCCTCGTGACCGAGGCGCTGCCGAGCGACGAGGCCCGGCTCGTCTACGAGGAACACCGCAATGTGATCCGTGACGAGACGGGATGAAGCCGACCGGTGGCCGAGCTGAGCCGTCCGTGGAAGGTTCCGGCCGACCCGGGCGTGGCGTGAGCCCACTGGGCGCCGGCCCGGCGCCCGGCCCGGGCCGTCGGGCCGCGGGGTTGCCCTCGGCCCGATGAGAGCGCGGGCACCGGCCGGCACCCGGCACGGCTTTCTGAAAATGATTGTCATTCTGTTAGGGTCTCCTCACCACCGCACTTCACATCCCGTTGGGGACCCGTTGCACCTGCCAGAAAATATCCGCATATTCCGCCGCGGTCTGCTGTCCGCGATCACCCTGGGCACCTCCTCCCTCCTGCTCACCGGCTGTTTCGTGGACGGCGGTTCGAGCGCCGACGGCTCCGGCGATGGCCGGATCCGCGTCGCGATGATGCAGCCGCCGCGCTCCGGGCTGTCGCCGCTCTCCGACGACGCCTTCAAGCTGTCGCGCTGGTCCACCGCCGAGACACTGGTCAAGCTGGATGCGGACGGCAACGCCCGGTCCGCGCTCGCCACAGCCTGGAAGCAGTCCGGAACGACCTGGACCTTCACCATGCGCGAGGGCGTGACCTTCCACGACGGCACCGCACTCACCGCCGAGTCGGTCGTGAAGTCGCTGGCCGCCGCCGCGCGTGCCATGCCCAAGCCCCGTATCCTCGACGGCGTCGACCTCTCGGTGCGGGCCACCGACGCGCACACCGTCGCCGTGACCACCGCCACCCAGGACCCTCTCGTGCCGCAGCGCCTCAGCTCGCCGCAGCTGTCGATCCTGGCCGCCAAGGCGTACCAGGGCAAGACGGTGAGCCCGGTCGGCACCGGCACCGGTCCCTTCGAACTCGTCAAGGTGGGCGGCACCGCCACGGCTACGCTCAACCGCTACGACGGTCACTGGGGCGGCAAGGCCAAGGCCGCCGGCATCGATGTGAAGTTCGTGCCGGACGGCACCGCTCGGGCGGCCGCGCTGCGCAGCGGCGAGGCCGACATCGTGGAAGCGGTGCCGGTCTCGCAGGCCAGGCTGCTCGACCAGAAACTGATCACCCAGGTGCCGATGCCCCGTACGAACACCCTCTACCTCAACACCGGGAGCGGCCCCTTCAAGGACGCGGGGCTTCGCGCGGCGGCGCGCGGAGCCATCGACGCCGACAAGATCGTGGGGAGCGTCTACGAGGGACGGGCCGACGTCGCCCACGGCCTCCTCGGGCCCGCCCTGCCGTGGGCCGCGAAGCTGCGCGAGCCCCTTCAGCGCGCCGCGGCCGGCGATCCGGGCGGAGCCGAGATCACGATCGGCACGTTCACCGACCGGGCCGAACTGCCGGAGGTCGCGCAGATCCTCCAACAGCAGCTCCAAGCCGTCGGGTTCAAGGTCAAGCTCGATGTCCGCGAGTACGCCCACATCGAAGCGGACGCGCTGGCCGGGAAGTTCGACGCGTTCATCCTGTCCCGGGCCACCGTCCTCGACTCCGGTGACGCGGCGGCATACCTCTACAGCGACTTCGCGAGCGAGGGCTCCTTCAACATCTCCCAGCTCGCCGACCCTGCCGTCGACGCGAAGCTGACCGCCGCCTCGCACGGTGTGGTGGGCGACGCGCGGCGCACGGCGATCGCCGCGGCAGAGGCGGCCGTGCTGGCCACCGACGCGGCCGTGCCGATGCTGCACGAGCGAGTCGTCCAGGGTGACGCCGCCCACGTCATCGGCGCCGCGCACGACCCGCGCGAGCGCGAACTCGTCACGATCGACACGTACGTCACGTCCGTCACATGAGAGCGGGACTGACCAGGGCGGCCGCACTGGCCGCCGTACTGACCACGGTCGGGCTCCTGCCCTGGCTGTCCGGCAGGGACCCGGCGCTCAGCCTGCTGCGCGCGAGGTCCGCCGAGCAGGAGCCGACGGCAGAGGCACTGGACGCCATCCGCGCGGACCTCGGGCTCGACGCGGGACCGCTCGGCCTGCTCGGGCAGTGGGCGGCCGGTCTGGTGCGGGGCGATCTGGGGGCTTCCTGGGTGTCCGGCACGGACGTACTGCCTTCGGTGACCGCCGGACTGCGGGTGTCACTGGCGCTGATGGCCGCGGCTCTGCTGATCGCGCTGCTGGTGGGGGCGGCGCTGGCCGCTCCCGCCCTGATCCGCGAGCGGCGCCCTTCGGGAGCGGCGGCCTCGATCGTCGCCGCCCTGCCCGAATTCCTGCTCTCCACCCTCCTGTTGATCGTGGTCGCCGTGTGGCTGGGCTGGCTGCCCACCTCGGGCTGGACCGGTCCGGCCCATCTCGTGCTGCCCGCGCTCGCGCTCGGCATCCCGGCGGGCGGCCTCCTCGGCCGGCTGGTCTGCGACGCGCTGCCCGCCGTCATGGAGGAGCGCTGGGTGGAGCTCTGGCGCGGCGCGGGCGTCGGGCGGGGCCGGGTCGCGGCCGCCGCGCTGGGGCGCGTCCTGCCGCCGCTGGTGCCGCAGTTCGGGATGGTCTCGGTCGGCCTGACCGGAGGCGCGGTCGCCGTCGAGACGATCTTCGCGATCCCGGGGCTCGGCCGCAGCGCCCTCGGCGCGGCCAAGTCCCAGGATCTGCCGCTGCTCCAGGGCTCGGTCCTGGCCCTGCTCGCACTGGGCCTCCTGGTGGGCGCCCTGTCGTCGGCGCTGCGGCGCCGCCTGCTCGGGCCCGCGCTGCGCGACGCGGCTCTCACCCTGCCCGCCGCGCATCCGGTGCGGGTGCCCCCGGCCGTCCCGGTCGTCCTCGGTGTGGTCCTCGTCGGAGTCGTCGGCTGGGGACTGCTGCGGGATCCGTTCGCCATCGACACCGCCGCCCGCCTCGCCGCGCCCTCCCCGGGGCACCCGCTCGGCACCGACGCTCTGGGCCGCGACGTGCTGGGCCGGCTGGGGCACGGGGCCGCCTCCACGGTCGGCACGGCCGCCGCCGTCTGCCTGCTCAGCTACGTGGCCGCGCTCGCCCTGGGCTTCCTGCCGAACGTCGCCGCCGGGCTGTCCGACATCGCCAATGCGCTCCCCCCGGTGATCGTCGGCATTCTGGTGGCCGCCGCGACCGGACCGGGCACCGGTGGCGCGGCGCTCGCCGTGGCGCTGATCTCCTGGCCTCCGCTCGCCGCACACGCCGCCGCGCTGGCCCAGGAGGTGCGGGCCTCGGGCTTCCTGCCGGCCCAGCGGGCGATCGGCGCGAGCCCGGCCTGGATCCTGACCCGGCACGTGCTGCCGGCGGTGGCCGCGCCGGTGGCCCGCCACGCGGTCCTGCGCCTGCCCGGCATCGCGCTCGCCCTGGCCTCGCTCGGCTTCCTCGGGCTCGGCGCCCAGCCCCCGTCGCCCGAGTGGGGCCTGCTGCTCGACGAGTCCGCCGACTACGTCGAGCGGGCACCGGTCGCCGCGCTTGCCCCCGTCGTCGCCCTGGCCCTGCTCGCCGCGCTCGCCGTGTCCCTGTCGGCGCGCGGGGAGGGCCGCGCCGCAGGCCCCGTACGCACACGAAAGAAGGTGACTCCCGTTGCGGTCTGATCCGCTCCTCTCGGTGCGCGATCTGCGCATCGGCTTCGGCGGCGTCGAAGCCGTCCGCGGCCTCTCGTTCGACGTGCGGCCCGGGGAGGTCCTGGCCCTGGTCGGCGAGTCGGGGGCCGGGAAATCACTGACCGCCCGCGCCCTGCTGGGCATGGCTCCGCGCGGCGCGACGGTGTCCGGCCGTGTGCTGCTGCACGGCGAGGCGGTGACCGCCGCGCACTGGGGCAGGCGCATCGCGTACGTCCCCCAGGACGCGCTGTCCGCCCTCTCCCCCGTCCACCCCGTCGGCGACCAACTCGCCCTGGCCGTACGTTCCGTACAGGGGCTGTCGAGGAGCGAGGCGCGCGGGCGGGCCAGGGCCGCCCTGGAACAGGTGGGCGTCCCGGCCGCCAGGTCCGCCGCCCATCCGCACGAACTCTCCGGCGGCATGCGCCAACGTGCCGTGATCGCCATGGCCACGGTCAACGAGCCCGAGCTCGTCGTCGCCGACGAGCCGACCACCGCCCTCGACCCCGAGACGCAGGACCGGGTTCTGCGGGTCCTGGCGGAGCGGTGCGCGGCGACCGGCGCGGCCCTCGTCCTCATCACCCACGACCTCGGCGTCGTACGGACGCACGCCGACCGCATGGCCGTCATGTACGCGGGACGGCTGGCCGAACAAGGGCCGGTGGACCAGGTCCTGGAGCGGCCCCTGGCCCCGTACACCGCGGCCCTGCTCGCCTCCCTCCCCTCCGGTGGGCAGGACCCCAAGACCCGGTTGCCCGTCATCCCCGGACAGCCTCCCGCGCCCGGCGCCCTGCCGCCGGGCTGCGCCTTCGCGCCGCGCTGCGCGCACGCCACCGCCCGCTGCCGTGCCGAACGGCCCGAACCGCGCGTACCGCACGGGCTCCGGGGCCCGCACGAACCGCACGGGCGCGAAGTCGCCTGTCACCTCGACCTGCTGGAGACCGTATGAACCCGCTGCTCGACGTCCGCGATCTGGTCGTCCGGTACGGATCGGCGACCGCCGTCGACGGGGTGTCCTTCGACGTGCGTGCCGGAGAGACGGTCGCACTGATCGGCCCGTCGGGGTGCGGCAAGTCCTCCACCGCCACCGCCGTCCTTCAGCTGCGCCGCCCCCACAGTGGCGAAGTCTGGTTCGACGGACGCGAGTTGACGACCCTGAGCGAAAGGGAACTGCGCCCCGTCCGGCCTCGGCTACAGCCCGTCTTCCAGGATCCGTACGGCTCGCTCAGCCCGCGCCGGCGCATCCGCGATCAGATCGCCGAACCGCTGCGCGTCCAGGGCCGCTGGTCCGCCGCCACCGGACCGGACCGGGTCGCCGAACTCCTCGATCTGGTCGGCCTCGACACCTCCCACGGTGAGCGGCGGCCCCACGAGCTCTCCGGCGGCCAGTGCCAGCGCGCCGGAATCGCCCGCGCCCTGGCGAGCACCCCGGACCTCCTCGTCCTCGACGAACCCGTATCCGCCCTCGACCCCTCGCTGCGCGCCGGAATCCTGAACCTCCTCCTCGACCTCCAGGAACGGCTCGGCCTCGGCTACCTCTTCATCTGCCACGACATGGCCGTCGTCCGGCACTTCTGCGACCGCGTCCTGTCGATGCGCCAAGGAAGGCTCCTCGCGTGAGGGCGACGAACCCCGCGCTCGCCCGACTGCTGATCGTCGCTTCGCGCCGAGCGGCAGGACCGCCCTCCCGTCGCGGCGCGACGTCGTGGAGGGCTGCCCCGGACGGCGTGCCTATGAGCACGGACGACGGCTCCGCGGCGAAGCGGAGATGACCACCGGCTTGCCTACCGGCGCGCGCATGTCCAGGCTCCCATGCCCTGGATCGAGGCGAGTTTCCTGGCGGTCGCGATCTGCTCCGCCTTGGTGGCGAGGTCCGCTCGTGGCGCGTACTTGCGGCCTCCGGCGGCTTTCCAGCTCGACTGTGTGAACTGCAGGCCTCCGTAATGGCCGTTACCCGTGTTGGCGCGCCAGTTTCCGCTGGACTCGCACCGGGCGATGGCGTCCCAGTCGGTGCGGGGTTTGGAATGGAAAGCGGCAGCGTGGGCGCCGGAGATGTTGAACAGTACAGCCGGGAACAAAACCACTGCGCAGAGCAGCTTCCTGACGGTGCTTCCGGTTCGCTGGCTGTCCTGGTGACGAGACATTCAGTCCTCCTTCGCTGTTCGGGCACGCCTGCCTACAACAGCGGGCGGGCCCGCGTACGACCGTCGGGCCGTGCGTCCAGAACAGCACGCACCGCATGCCCCGTCGGCTCTTTCCGACAGGCGAACGGGTCACGCCACTCGAACGGAGCCACTCCCCTACCACACGTCCGCTCACATCACGGGCACCGCCGCCGGCAACCCGAGCCGCCGGGCTCGTTCACGGCGTGAGGTCGGCTCAGGCCCCCTGCACGAGGCGGCGCGGCAGATAGGGGGAGGAGACCCTGATGCTCCAGCCCCGGCGGCGAGCGTGGCACGTCAGGGCCAGCACGTCGAGGTTGATCGCGGCGTCGGAGCCGGTGGTGCGGTCGGCGACCTGGTAGTGGTCGCGGTGTGCTTCGAGGGCGTCGGCGAGGGCCAGATTGAAACTCTCCTCGTCGCCCTCGACGAGCTGGGACAACAGGACGCCGGGCGGGGGGAAGAAGCCCCAGCCCTTGACCTTCTCGCAGTCCCGCACCGCGCGTTCCGCGGCGGGTTCGGCCTCGCCGCCCCGCAGATAGTCGTGAAGGGCCTGCCGGTACGAGGCGCAGGCCGAGCCGTCTCCCTCGAGCCGGCTCGCGCCGCTGAGGACGAGCGCGGCGAGGTCCTCGCGGCGGCCGGTGATCAGGGCGAGGTTGGTGGCGGTCTGCCACGCGCCGGGGCCGGCCTCGTCGCCGTGGTAGGCGGGGTAGGCGAGCGTGTTTCCGTCGATGGTCACCTCGGCTGTGGCGCCGGGTTCGGCGAGGGTGGCCCTGAAGAGCGCGGCGCCCAGCTGTGAGGCGAGGCGCAGGTTCTCCATCTGCGGGTCCGTGGCATCGGCCGAGTGAGAGGCGCGTGCCTGGAAGTGGATGCTCTGGTAGTTCATCGCGCTCGACAGCCGCCCGGCATCAAGCGTCTCCCCGGCCTCAGGCGTGAAGGCCTCTCTGGTGTACTGCTCGACGAGGGCTTCACTGTCCGGGTGTATGGGCTGAGGATGTTCGGGCCGCTCGACCACCAGGGGACCGGCGGCCAGTTCGGCGACCGCGTCCGCGCGCCTGTCGCGGCCGAACTCCTTGACCCGGGGACCCGCTGTTTCGAAGCCGGTGACCAGGGCGCGCGGGAGGTAGGCCGTGTCGACGGGCGGCTGCCAGCCCTCACGGCGGTACGCGAGAGCGGCCAGGGCCAGGGGCAGCAGCGGGAGCAGGGTGCGGGCCGTGGTCCCGGGTCCGGACAGGGCGCCGTACGGGAGGAGCAGCTCGGTCAGCTCGGTGCGGAAGGCGTCCTGGTCGCCGGTGGCCAGGGCTCGCAGGGCGCGCAGCGCCACGCTGTGCGGCCGGCTCAGCGCCTCCTGGTCGCCGGCGCCCGCCCGGTCGTGGATCCGGGTGAGCGCGGCGTCGAGCGCGGCGAGCTTCTCCTCCTCGGAGGGCGGGACGTTCTGCTCGTCGTCGCCGAGGTCTCCGCTGACGTACGCCATCAGGCCGTTGACGAGCTCGACGACCGGAAGCCAGGCCTTCCCCTCCTGGGCCTTCTGGCGGGCGAAGTGGAATGCCTCCCCGTGGTGTCCCGTCTTGCCGGAGAGCACGGCCAGGCAGAAGGCGTCGACCAACTGGTGGGCGGTGACGGGCTCGGGGCTGCCGTCGGCCTCGTGCTCGTACCCGATCCCCCAGTTCACGTAGTTGAGGAAGACGTGGAAGGGGGCGTACGGGTAGTACGCGGCGTATGCCACCGCGCCGGCGGCGGCCTCGGTCGCGTCCGTGAGGACCGCCTCGGCCTCGGGGGTGTGAAGGTCGGGGTTCTCGACGGAGAGCGCGCCGAGGTAGTCGAGGAACTCCTCCGAGATCATCCACCAGTCGTAGGCGGTGATCGGGCCCGCCTTCGACATGGAATGGATCTGCCGGCCGATCCTGTTGGTGAAGTCCTCACGAGCCGCCTCAAGCATGGCTCGGCCCACCCGGTGTCGCTCGATTCGCACTGTCCCGCTCCCCGTGTACACGTTCTGACCTGGCCTCACCTTATGTCCGCGGTCTGACAACCGGCTTCTGCCCCTTGGTCGTCAGGTCGTGGACAGGGGCCGGTCCGGAGTCAGGTGGTTGGCGATCGACACCAGGAACTCGGTGCTGGCGTTCTGGACGGTGCTGCCCGGGCCCTGGGTCGCCACCGTCGCGATCGCGATCTTCTTGGACGGCAGATAGGCGACGGTTCCCGCATAGCCGGCGAATGACGGGTTCTGCAGGATCCAGGTGTTCTGCACGGCCAGTCCCAGGGCGAAGGAAGTGTTCGGCGAGATGGCGGAGTCCCCGGCTCGCCGTCCGTGCTTCGCCGGGCGACCATGGGGGGTGAGACCGACCGGAGGCCAGGCGACGCTGGGAGGCGCCCGTGGCGCACACCCGCAGCACCGACGTACTGATCGTGGGCGCCGGTCCGGTCGGGCTGAGCGCGGCCGCCGAACTGCGCCGCCACGCGGTGCGGTGCCGTCTCGTCGACCGGCTGCCGGCCCGCCTCCCGTACGCCAAGGCGGTCGGCATCCAGCCGCGCACCCTGGAGATCTGGGACCGGATGGGGCTGGCCCGCACCGTTCTGGAGGCTGCCGTTCCGCTGCGTGGCCAGCTGGTCTACGTCAACGGCCGGGAGCAGGCGCGGATCGACCTCTCGCTGCCGCCCGAGGTGCCGTACGGATTCGCCGCGCTGCCGCAGTACGAGACCGAGCGCCTCCTGGAGGAGTACGTCGCGGGATGGGGCACGGCCATCGAACGCAACACCGAGCTGCTGTCGTTCACCCAGGACGCGGACGGGGTCACCGCCCGGCTGCGCACGCCGTCCGGCGCCGCCGAGGAGGTCCGTGCCCGCTACCTGATCGGCTGCGACGGCGCGCACAGCGCCGTCCGCAAGGGGCTGGGCCTCACCTTCGAGGGCGGCGCCTTCCCCGAGGAGTACATGCTGGCCGACGTCGAGGCCGACTGGGACCTGCCGCACGGATACGGCGTACGGTCGAGCCACCGCGCCGACGACGGCTCCACCGACGACGTGCTGGTCTGCATCCCGCTGCCGGGCGCGGGCCGCTACCGCATGTCGATGCTGGTCCCGCCCGAACTCTCCACCCGGGCCACGGACCGGGCGCCCGCGCAGGGCGACGGCGTCGCGCACGGCCTGGACGGCAGCCGTGGCCCAGAGCTGTCCCACATCCAGGCCGTCGTCGACCGCCTCTCGCCCAGGCCGGCCGCCCTGTCCCACATGCGCTGGTCGTCCGTCTTCCGCATCAGCCACCGGATCGTCGACCGCTACGCCGACGACCGGGTCTTCGTAGCGGGCGACGCCGCCCACATCCACCCGCCCACCGGCGCTCAGGGCATGAACACCGGCATCCAGGACGCCTGCAACCTGGCCTGGAAGCTCGCCCTCGTCGTCCGTGGAGAGGCCGGGCCCGCCCTGCTCGCCAGCTACGACGCCGAACGCCGCCCGGTCGGTGAGGAGGTCGTCGGCCGGACGGTCCGCCACGCCACCCACGGCATGGAGGTCGAGCCCGGTAACGCATCGGCCCCGCGGACCCAGATGCTCCGTGAGGCGCAACTGCTCGTCGGCTACCGGGGCGGTCCGCTCGCCGGCGCGCCGTACGGGCCGCCGGACGCGCCCCAGCCCGGCGACCGGGCCCCGGACTGCGCCGGGCTGACCTCGCCCGTCGCGACCTATCCGCTGCGCCTGCTCGACGTCCTGCGCAGCCGCACGGGGCACGTGCTGCTTCTGTACGCGGCCGACACCGCCGGCCTGGCCGGGGCTGACGGGCCCGACGGGCCCGACGGGCCCGACCTGGAGACCGTCGCCGTCCTCGCGCGCGAGGCCGCACCGAACGCCCTCGACGCCCTGACCGTCCCCGGCTACCGCGACGCCTCCGGGCAGTTCGCCCGGCTCTACCGTCCCGACGGCCCGACCGGCTTCCTCGTCCGCCCGGACGGGCAGCTCGGCGCCCGCTTCCCCCTCGCCGACACCTCGGCGGCCCTGTCCGGCTACTTCGCGGCCCTGTCCGCCCGGACGTGAACAGCCGGGTCGGCCGCGCCGCGCCGGTGCGGTGCGGTGGACGGGGTTACCGTCGGCGGCATGGACAGTGATCGCCGAGGGTGGCGCCGTTGTTTTCTCGGCGGGGCGGTGTTCGCCGTCTGCATGGCCGGCACCACGCTGCCGACCCCGCTGTACAGCCTCTACCAGGAGAAGTTCGGGTTCTCCGAGCTGATGGTGACCGTCGTGTACGCCGTGTACGCCTTCGGGGTCATCGGTGTGCTGCTCCTGGCGGGCAACGCCTCGGACGCCATCGGCAGACGGCCGGTCCTGCTGGCGGGCCTGGGGTGCGCGGCGGTGAGCGCCGTCTGCTTCCTCAGTGCCACCGGACTGGGCTGGCTGTACGCGGGGCGGCTGTTGTCGGGACTGTCCGCCGGACTGTTCACCGGGGCCGCCACGGTGTACGTGATGGAGTTGGCACCGAACGGCGGCGTCTCGCGGGCCACGTTCGTGGCGACCGCCGCCAACATGGGCGGGCTGGGCTGCGGTCCGCTGCTCGCCGGAGTGCTCGCGCAGTACGCCGTCTGGCCCCTGTACCTGCCGTTCGCCGTGCACCTCGCCCTGCTGGCCGGCTCGGCCGCCGTCCTGCTGTGGCTGCCGGAGACCGTACGCGAACGGCGGCCGCTGAGCACCGTACGGCCGCAGCGGCCCGGCCTGCCCGTGCAGGTGCGGGCGGTGTTCGGGCCCGCAGCGATCGCCTCGTTCGTGGGGTTCGCGCTGTTCGGAGTGTTCACTTCGGTCAGTCCGGCATTCCTCGCGCAGTCCCTGGACGTGGACAACCACGCCGTGAGCGGGCTGGTCGTCGCGCTCGCCTTCTTCGCCTCGACCGCGGGACAGCTGGCGGTCGGCCGGGTAGGGGTGGAGCGATCGCTGCCGCTGGGCTGCGCCGGGCTCTTCGCCGGGCTGGCGCTGCTCGCGGGCGCGCTGCGGTGGGACATGCTGGCGCTGGTGGTACTGAGCGCGCTCGTCGGCGGAGCCGGGCAGGGGCTGTCATTTCGTGGGGCGCTGGCCGCGGTGGCCGGGGCGTCTCCCCCGGACCGCCGCGCATCGGTGGTCTCGACGCTGTTCGTGGTGGCCTACGCGGGTATCTCGGTGCCGGTGATCGGTGTGGGAGTACTGGCGGACCCGATGGGCCTGGAGGGTGCGGGGCTGGTGTTCATCGCGTGCATGGCCGTGCTCGTCTCGACCGCGGCCGTGTATCTGCTCCGGCGGCCGGTTCGGGCGAGGAAGTGAGCGCGTACGCACGCGGGTGAGGCGTACGGCGCCGGCTGCCCGGGGCTTCGGCCACGCAGGCGATGTCTGGCTCTCCAGCCGTGTGAAGAGCCGATGGTCACACCGAATCATGCTGTTCTGGACCCTCGTCCCCTGGCGCTCCCGTGTCCGGTCGAGAAGGAGAGTCCCGTGCCCCGTACGGTCCGCTTGCCGCGCGTCGCTGCGCGACCCCGACCTCCTGATCGCCCGCCTCCGCACCCCCCACCGCCCTAGGGAGTGTCGTCAAAGTAGCTCCGGCCGCCCGACTGTTCTTCGGTCTGCTGATCAACTGGCTGTCGGCCGCCCTCGCGCTCGGCGCGCTCCTCTTCTACGTCGTCGTCTACACGA